>JALFIM010000093.1 GCA_022775985.1 Prevotella sp. | reverse complement strand
AAGATAAACCGCACCTCAGCAATTAGAGCAAACTCTATTGCATTCGGGTTGCGCTATCTTTGCATAAGATAAGCTGCGGCTCGGCAATTGAAACAAGTTTCATTGCTCTCGCACTTGCATTATCTTTGCAGAAAATTTCATTTATAAAAGATTCAAGTCCTAATTGCGAAACGGCCCATTTCGCGCTGCGATTCGGCCCATTTCACATGCTAAAACGGCCCATTTCGCACTGCGAAATGGGCCGTTTTGCAATACATTATATATCAACATGTTACACAGCCGCGCCAGAGGCATGGCCCGACGTGAGGCCACGCGGCGCGTGGCTATGGCTCAGCGAGCACACGTGTGTCGTCGGACACCATGCCGCAGTGCTCCGTCTCCACGAGCACGGAGGGCGGCGTGAGTGCGCCACGGCAGTAGACGGTGTTGCCGTGCAGCACCACGCCATGGGCGCGGACGGCACGCAGCAGACGCACGCCGCTGTCGAGATGAAACTCCGAGCGCGTGACCACGAGCTGCGCTGGCGGCTGGCCGGGGCCGCGTGAGTCGTTCTGCCAGTAGCCGTCAGACGGACAGGTGTCGTTGATCACCGACCATGCTATGCGTCTGAACACGCAGCGGTCTACGCGCACCTGCTGGTTGGGCGGCCCCTCTATGCCGTCGGACATGAGGGCAAGGTCGAGCCCTATGCCGTTGTCCTCTACCCGACAGCACGACACGAGCGTGCGCTGATGGGTGAGGATGGCGCGTTGCAGCTGTGTGGCGAAGGTGCATCCGGCCACCAGTGCCTCGCCCACGGGCATGAGGTAGAGCATCATGCCCTCGCGTAGTCCGCTCACGTCGTGGTCGAGCCACACCTCGCCACGGCGGTAGTCGTGGGGCACGTAGCGCATCACCACACAGGTGTCGAGCTGACGACCGGTCTGCTTGTCAAACACCATGACACGCTTGCCCGTGCCGAGGTTGGTGTTGTCCCACAGTATGTCGCTGTGCTCTATGGTGCAGACGCGCGGCGAGGCGACGGCGGTGACGCGGTCGCCCGACATCTTTATATGCACGGCATCGTCCATGGTGCGCTCGAAGTGGCACCCTATAATCTGCGGCTGCGACTCGCAACCCTTCAGGTGCAGGCCGTCGCTGCACCCTGCCACTATGCGGCGGCCGGTGCCCTCTATGCGGCACCCTGCTATCACGGGGCGGCGGCAGCCCTTCATCACCACCGTCATCATGGGCGAGGCGTGGAACCGCAGGTTGCGCAGCACTATGCCGTCGCAGCCAAGGGCCGTCACCGTGCCCGTGTTGGTGGCCACGAACTCGCCACGCTCGGCGGCGCACGACGACGTGTCGTTGCGCTCAAGGCGCGGCTCGGCGTATGCCACCTTCATGCAGAAGAAGTCGCCACGGCGCAGTTGCCGCTGCTGGTTGAGGGCGTAGCTCACGCGGTAGGTGCGCGGCGACAGGCTGTCTACGCCCGTCACCCACGAGTGCCCTTGGTAGAACTTGCGCGTGCGTCCGTTGGCCACTATGCAGTCTACGAACTTGCCCCCTGAGTACACGTCCTTGCCTCCTGTGCGCGGAAGTGGGAAGCCGCGGTCTACGCGGAAGGTGAGCTGCCAGCGTGCGGTGTCTATCGCGGTGACGCGTCCTTGCGTGTAGGGCAGCGGGGAGTAGTCTATCGTGAGATTGCGTATCTCCACGTCGCGCGAGCGGTACACGCCGAAAGCACGCGACGACGGATGCACCGTGAGGCGTGCGCCATTGCCCTCGACGACCACTCCGCTCACGCGGCGGAGCAGTATGCGGCCATGGCAGTCGTCGGTATGCGCCGCGAGGTAGTACTCCGCGCCACGGCGGAACACCAGTTTCACGGGCCGTGTGTTGCGCTCTATGCCGCGCACTATGGCGGCAAGGGCCGGGAGGTCGTCGTGTCGGCCGTCGCCCACTGCGCCGTGCTCGTCTACACGTATCACGAGGGTGTCAGCGTCATGCGGCGCGGCCGATGCCACTGCCGCGCGGCCGCACGGCAGGAGCGCGGCCAGGAGGATGATGAATCGTAGGAAGTGTATCATATAGATATTGTCACGAAAAGTGTTTTCCGTGGATGTGTGCATGCTGCTGCCTAAGGAAGCCATTTGCGCATCTGCCGCATCATGTAGTCGCGCACCTCGTCGGGTACGCAGCGCACGGTGCGCTCGGTGTTGTAGTACGCGGCTAAATCCTCAAAGGAGCTCTGGCTCTGGCCGTCGCTCTCTATGTCGGCACGGCGCATGGTCTCGCTGCGGCAGCTCCCGTCAAGCACGCCACGCACGCCTATGGAGCAGCGGAAGTCGTAGAACGGGCGGTAGAAGACGAGCCCGTCGGCCTGGTCTTGCCACGTCTGGCCGCTGTCGTCGTACCACGACTTGCAATCGCCGAAAGGCGTGCCGCCGATGCTTACGGCCACGGAGCGGCAGCCTGTCTGCTCGAAGGCGGCATCCCAGCGTCCGTCATCGATGAGTTCCCGTCCACGAGATGCCGTGTGGTACTCGCCCTGACGGCACCACACGAACCAGTTGAGACAGACTATGCTCACCCTGTCGCGGCCGAGCTTCTGCCTTATGATGTAGCCCTCGTTGCGCTTGCCCGACAGGCTAAGGGCGTGCGGCTGACTCGTTATAAGGAGTGCCTTGCGCCGTCCGCCGATGGGTTTCTGACGCTTGTATTGACTCAGGAAGTTGCGTGCCATCTCACGGTCGCGCGGCGGACACGTCTCCGCGTCAAGCGTGTGCGCGTTTATCCACTTCTTGTATTTATACGGCGACGACACCTTATACCAGTCGAATGCCACGTCGGTGAGGCCGATGGTTATGCGCTTGGAAGGCTCAAGCCGTCGGTTTATGTGCCAAAGGCTGTCGAGGAAGATGCTCCTGTTGGTCTTTTCCCACAGCAGCTCATAGTCCTCGTCGCGCAGATGCCTGAGCATGTTCTCGCGGAACGCGTCCTCCGTAGGCCAGTCGGTTTTGACGAGTCTATTGGCACTCCCGGTCATGTTCACCACACCTACCTCGGTGTACACATGCCCCACGCGCTCGGCAAACCTCGGGTCTGCCAGCAGACGGGTTATGAATTCGTACTGCGTGACATCACGGTGGTCGCGCTCACCGAGCACCACGACATCGGAAGTCTCAAACAACCTGAAGATATAGTCTATGGGATTCTCGCCATTCTGCTCCAGGCAGCGGCGGTAAGCGTCTACCGTAGGCTGGGCACTCACCGACACAACAGCCCCACTGCATACGAGAAGGGCCACTATAAGGTTCCTTATGATATTCATTGACATGTGTTTTTGATTAGCATTACCACCGCTGGCGGAATATATACAAAATTCGTCAAAATATCTGATATAGGCAAGCGATTCGGTGAAAATGTAGCCAAAGAATAGGACAACGCTCACATTGGCAGCCGTCTGTGCCGTGAACGGATTTTTGCAATGCGGTGTTTTCCCAGTGCAATATTTCCGGGAAATGCTTGCACGGTCCAAGTATTTTGACGAATTTTGCATGGAGGCCCGCGCATGCTGTGGCTAAGGCTTAATGGTTTGGGCTCTACCGCATCTTTAATAGCCTACGGCATGTGCGGCTCTTGTTATATTTATCAATATGTGTTCAATTAGCCAACAGTACAAAAACGACAAAGCAAGAATCATGATTAGAAAGACTTTACTCACAATCATCGCACTGCTTACCGCATCAGCAGCAGACGCACAGATTCCCGAATACACCGAGCTGAAGGAGGCTCTCAATGAGAAATCGTTGCCTCTCGTGAACCTCAGCGTGGATATAGAAGATGTATCTAAAGCCGTGTACACCGATGCCACCATGGAGATTGCAGACCCTCTGCGCCGCACAGACGGCGAGAGCACCGTGACGACATTCTGCTGCAAGGTGAAATATCGGGGCGCATCCTCACTACGACATGACAAAAAGTCGTTCACAGTAACACTGCTCAACGCTGACGGGGGGGGAATATCTTGATGCTCCCATATTCGGCATAAGGAATGACGACACCTGGATTTTAGACGCTATGGCGATAGACCGTGTGCGCATGCGCAACCGTCTGAACTTCGATGTATGGAACGCCATGTCTAAAACGCCATACGCTACTGACTACGACCAGCGCAACGGTACGCAGGGCGTATTCGTAGAGTTGTTCATCAACGGCCAATATCACGGTCTGTACTGCTGTTCGGACAAAGTGAACCGCAAGTTGCTGGGCGTGAAAAAGGTAAAGAACGATGACGGAAACGCGACCATAAGGGGCGTAATATACAAAGGGGCGCAATGGTGCGAAGCAACCAAGCTCAACGGCTACGACGACGAATCCATGACAGGCCCGATGTGGAACAATTGGGAACTCGAATATCCCGACGACTATCCCTGCGCCGAAGCATACACGCCACTAAAGGACTTCATAGACTACTGCACTACGACCACAGATGAGGAACTGGCAGCCGGCATCAACGACCGATTCTATTGGCACAACTTCGTGGACTACTGCGTGCTGCTGCTCTCGCAAGGACTGCTTGACAACCACCTGAAGAACTCGTTTCTCAGCATCGTGAACATCAACAAGAAGCGGTGCTTCATGCTCACGCCGTGGGACCTCGATGCCTCACTCGGTGGCACTTACAGCGGTGCTTACTATCCATCTGCCGCAGACACACAGCGACTGTTGGAGGTGGGTATCTTCAGACGCTTGTGGGAGAAGAACCTCAACAGATTCACGACGGCGATAGCCAACCGCTGGCGCATGCTGCACACGGCAGTGCTGTCGGAACAGGCTTTCAACGACCGTGTGGACGCATACGCCCTTTCGTTTATAGAATCGGGAGCATGGGAGCGCGAGTACCTTATGTGGAACGGCAACCCCGTACCACTCGCCCGAGACCTAAACGAAGAAACGGCATATATAAAGGACTGGTACCATAAGAACTGCGCCAATCTTGAACAGCACATTTTCAAAGGCATAGCATCGGGTATAACCGAACAGGTATGCACCGCCTCGTCCGATGCTACCGCCACCTACAATCTGCAAGGGCAGAAGGTTGACGCTTCATACAAAGGAATCGTAATAACAAACGGACGGAAAATGATAAGGAGGTAAGGCTGTGTACTTTATTGAACACTTTATATTTCCATCATGCACATATGCGTATGTACGCGATGGAAATAAATTATAGTCAAGCGGAAAAGGTTTGAGAAATATTGCTGTCCGCTAAAAACGAATGATAAGCAGATAATTAATTGATACACAATATAATTGAATCGTTCGTTTACATTGGGACTTACTTTTTGCAAAAGACTGTATTGTAACCAAAAGTTTTATTTTAAGGAAAAGCAGCCGTAAATATTATATTTACAACACGCTTTCCATAAAATTCAGCCTTTTTTACTTATACAAACTTTTTGCTAAAAACTTTAGCGGACAGCAATATTTGAGAAAAAAATCAAACACTCATGTCCAATGGATAAAGGATGTGCATTCTCATTCTATTCCTGTCTGACTATATCTTCTTGCTATGCAGTTCATAAAAAGTAAGGCTAAGCCTTACCATCTATCATCATCTATCGCCTCAACTCTATGCGGAATGTCGTGCCCTTGCCTATCTCTGAGCACTTCACGAAGATGCGGCCGTGGTGGTATTCCTCTACTATGCGCTTGGCAAGCGACAGCCCAAGCCCCCAACCACGTTTCTTGGTGGTGAAGCCGGGGCGGAACACGTTGCGGAGGTTCTTCTTCTTTATGCCCTTGCCAGTGTCGGACACCTCCACGATGACGCGGTTGTCCTGACTGTCGTCGATAGTCAGCGTAATGGTGCCCGCACCCTCCATGGCATCCACGGCATTCTTGCTGAGGTTCTCTATGACCCACTCAAAGAGCGAGGCGTTGAGATTCACCACCACCTCATGGTCTGGGAAACGGCGTATCATCTTCACTTTTGCCGAGGTGCGGCGGTCCATATACGAGATTACGTGCTCCATCACCTCGTTAAGGCTCGATGGTATGGGCTCTGGCAGAGAGCCTATCTTGGAGAAACGGTCGGCAATGAGCTGCAGACGCTTCACGTCCTTGTCCATCTCTGGTATCAGGTCATCGTCGGGATAAGTCTCCTTCAGTATCTCAGTCCACGCCATCAGACTGGAGATAGGCGTGCCGAGTTGGTGCGCCGTCTCCTTAGACAAGCCCACCCATACCTTGTTCTGCTCCGCTTTCTTGGAAGTAAGAAGTGCGAATATTGCCACCACCACAAAAACAAACACCACGCAAAGTTGCACATAAGGGTACGAAGATAGGCGTTTCAGCATCACCGAGTCGTCATAGCACACGAATATGTTGTCACTGGCTATACTGTCGCCAATGGCAATCTTTATAAAACGGTCGGAATTGTAGAGAGACCGCGCTGCCTTCGCGGCATAACGGAGTGAGTCGTCATAACTGTGGCAGTCGCTTATCTTTAGGTTGCGGAATGTCTGGACATGCCCCATACTGTCAGTTACGATTACGGGTATGGTGTTGTTGTCATTGATAACCTTGAGCACAAGGTTGAGGTCTGCATTCTCATCGGCATTGTTGAGGGCACGCATGGCCTCGCTCCATATCTCCATCTTGCTGCGCTCCTCGGCATACAAGTCACGCACGAGATAGTGCGACACTACCAATGAGAGCACCGCCAACACGATAGCCGCCACAAACAGCATAATCTTCACCTGACGTATCTTATCTGTCCATTGCATAACAACTATATAACGCAAAGAAAAAGAAAATATTATAGAATACTCATGTTTATCGGGTGAGCCACATAGATTAGCAACGTATGAAACATAAAAAAAGAGGACATAAAAAAAGAGAGTCCCGAAACTTACGTCTCAGAACTCTCATGTAAAAAGAAGGCGGTTACCTACTCTCCCGCATTGCATTGCAGTACCATCGGCGCCAGTGGGCTTAACTTCTCTGTTCGGAATGGGAAGAGGTGGGACACCACCGCAATAGCCACCTGATATCTCTTCTCGTACACCAGACATTTCACTTATCATGCCCCTTCGGGCATTCCACGGCCTGATGACGTATGGGTTGACTTCTCGACACAAGCAGTCCTGCGCACCGTAAGACTCACGCCTTTTGGCGAATACACCTGAAAACATGACCCGCGGAAAGCTTCGGGCAATTAGTAGCGCTCGGCTTTGACGTC
>JALFIM010000078.1 GCA_022775985.1 Prevotella sp. | reverse complement strand
GGGATTGTCTTGACGTTGGGAAGTGTGGTCAAAGTAATAACTTAGTAGATTTCTGCTTTCATTAGTACTTACTTTGATTTCATAGAGCAATGTTTCAACTTGTTCTGCTGTAGCATGAACAAAGAGAAATGAGGAGAGAAGTGGTTCTGTAATGATTCGTTTCTTGTCATGTTTCTTCACTTCTTTGTATCGCATAGGAACATAACATTCCAATCCTTTAGCCTCAACGAATGCTTTTGCCTCGGTAATACGCTCATATGAAACTCGCAGAACGAACCATTGCTTGTTTTCTGTAGGCACATTCTTTACCGACACCCCACCTTTGTTCTTTGAGATGGAGGGCGTACAAGAGGTAAGTCTTGCACTAGGACACGATGAACCTGTGTCGGGAGGTTGCCCATTATACAATGAAGCGTCAGCCGTTAAAGGCTGTTTGGTGTTATCTTCCAATGTTATTGCTCAGAGGTTAGATTAAACCAATAGACTTTCTTTTGATAAAATTGTCAATTATTGACCACAAAAGTAGAGAATCTTATTCAGACGAAAGAATAAATAATTGGAAATCTTTACTTCTGGCATCACATTTCTGTGATTCGAGGTGATTTGTAGTGCTGATCGCTACAAATCGCCTCTCGTTGTCATTATCTGGATAAACCTTGTGACTTCTTTTTTTGATGGTGCTCCTAACCCCAACTTCTGTGTTCCGTCCCAATTTGTAAGTTGGTCAGCGCAACCATTGGAGCCACCAAGTGAGACATAGGTGTCAGCGCTGCACGACATGTGGTCAATGAAAGCAAGGAAGTTCTGAATGATGGGTTCGGTATAAACAACCTCATCGGTAGCAAAGCGTTTTGTCCAGTGTGCGACACATTCTCTCCGATAGTTGCCACAACAATTCCAATCCATGCTCGCGAGAAATCTTTCAACGGCAAACTTTGCTCCTTGTGGAGAGCGAAGCGCAATGTTGAATTTTGTGGCAGTAGCCATAATACCATAATAGATTGCTTTGGCTTCTTTTTCATCGAAATCTATTCTGCTTGATTGCGAAAAGGCTTTGAGCTGTTCATTACCTTCACTAATGAATCGGTCAAGTACACTTTGATATCTGTCTTGTCTTGCCTGTTCCTTACGTTTTGCCTCCGCTTCTTGTTCCTTGCGTACTTCCACACGTTTAACAGCTTCAATTATTTCTGGCTGCTTTGTCAAGTCGTTCCATTGAATAACCAAGATTTTGTATCTCTCCCATAGAGCATGGGAGGTGCTTCAGAGCAACTTGACATTTACGGCGGAACCATAACAGGCGATGCAACTCAAAAGGGCAGTGCATTGTACATCAGCGGTAATGCTGTTGCCAGAATAATGGGTGGCAATATCTCTGGCGGATTATACAAATATGGCTCGACATGCAAGATATCCGTTCTCGGCGGCAAGTTCGACACTGAGGCCAACACTGGCACGGCGACGGCTACAACCAGTGGCCGCTTCAAGGTGAGCGACTTCCTCTCCCCCTACTCAACACTTGCCGACAACAAGGATGACGATGCAGAGGCTTATCCCTACGTGGTGTCGCTTGCCGACCCCATCGTGCTTGCTGACGGCGAGCCGTACACTAACACCGTGGCCATAGACGGCGTGAATGTGTCGTACACACGCACCATAAAGAGCAGGTTCGGCACGATAGTGCTGCCGTTCGTGCCCCAGACCGACGGCAGGATAAAATTCTACCAGTTTGAAGGCTCCGAACCCGACAACGATGTGGTGAGTCTGAGCGAGGTGAGCAATCCCGAGCCCAACAAGGCATACATATACATCTGCCAGGACGAGGTGAGCGAAAGCACACCTCTCACGCTTACTGCCGAAGGTACCACCCTCTATCCCAACACCGTACAGGCCAACACCTGCGGACAGTGGACTTTAAACGGCACCTACGCCACGGCCGAGAAGAGCGGTGCCAACGAAAACTTCTACTACATAAAGGACGACGTGTTCTACAAGGCACAGGGCAACACAAGCTTTGCCCCCTACCGCGCATGGGCAACCTACGGCGGCACGGCCAAGCCCAAGATGCTGCGCCTCAGGATAGGCGACACTGTTACTGGCATAGCAGCCGTAGAGGACGGTCAGACAGGACTGAGCATAGGCAAGATATACGACCTTAACGGCATGGAGGTTACAACTCCGCAGCACGGCAACATATACATTGTGAACGGAAAGAAAATAGAATACTAAAGAAAACAGGCAAATTATGGAAAAACAATATGTCCGCCCGGAAATAAAAGTTGCAGAGATGGAACCCTGCACACCGCTGGCCGGCTCTACCGATACTGTAGACATGAAGTACGGCGGCGAAGACGACTACACTGATGGCAGTTGGGTGGATGCCGAATAAGCGGCAAACGCCGCCCGTGCCCAACCGCAGGCTTAGCCCTTAGGTTGGACCAGACACAAGTACTGTTGGCAGTACCTGACACTTTTATATTTAGGCTGGGAATGTAGCTACAACATTCCTGGCCTTTTCTTTTTTTTCAAAACAGTCTGCAAGCAGGAGCAGTGCAGCCCGTAAGGTAGGAACGGTGCGGCCATAATGCAAGAGCAATGCAAGAACGCCGCGCAGTGATTATTTTGGGACAAAATTTCCACAAATCACAGATTTTTAGTACTTTTGCATACTATAATATCGAAAACGGAATAATGGCAGACATACAGAATACCGAGAGCAACTACTCGGCAAGTAATATTCAGGTTCTGGAGGGACTTGAGGCCGTGCGCAAGCGTCCGGCCATGTACATAGGAGACATCAGCGAGAAAGGCTTGCATCATCTTGTCAACGAGACCGTAGACAACTCCATCGACGAGGCTATGGCGGGCTATTGCACCGATATAGAAGTGACCATCAACCCCGATGAGAGCATCACCGTGCAGGACAACGGTCGCGGAATACCCGTGGACGAGCACAAGAAGCTGCACAAGTCGGCCCTGGAGGTGGTGATGACAGTGCTGCACGCCGGCGGAAAGTTTGACAAAGGCTCATACAAGGTGAGCGGTGGCCTGCACGGAGTGGGCGTGAGCTGCGTCAACGCGCTGTCTACGCACATGAAGTCGCAGGTGTTCCGCGACGGCAAGATATACCAGCAGGAGTACGAGAAGGGCAAGCCCCTCTATCCCGTGAAGGTGGTGGGCGAGACCACGCTGCGCGGTACGCGCCAGCAGTTCTGGCCCGACCCCTCCATATTCACCACCACGCACTACCAGTGGGACATCCTCGCGCGGCGCATGCGCGAGCTCGCATACCTCAACGCCGGCATCAAGATAACGCTCCGCGACGAGCGTCCCGACGAGGAGGGCAATACACGTGAGGAGGTGTTCCACGCCAAGGACGGACTCAAGGAGTTCGTGCGCTACGTAGACCGTCACCGCACGCACCTCTTCGATGATGTGATATACCTCAAGACCGAGAAGCAGGGCACGCCCATAGAGGTGGCCATCATGTACAACACTGACTACTCGGAGAACATACACTCATACGTCAACAATATCAACACCATAGAGGGCGGCACGCACCTCACGGGTTTCCGCATGGCCCTCACGCGCACGCTGAAGGCATACGCCGATGCCGACCCCACCATATCCAAGAAGATAGAGAAAGCGAAGATAGAGATAGCGGGCGAGGACTTCCGCGAGGGTCTCACCGCAGTCATCTCCATCAAGGTGGCAGAGCCGCAGTTTGAGGGCCAGACCAAGACCAAGCTGGGCAACAGCGAGGTGGCGGGTGCCGTGCAGCAGGCCGTGGGCGAGGCCCTCGGCAACTACCTGGAGGAGCATCCCAAGGAGGCGCAGATGATATGCGACAAGGTGATACTCGCCGCCACGGCGCGTATAGCGGCCCGCAAGGCCCGCGAGAGCGTGCAGCGCAAGAACCCCATGACGGGCGGCGGACTGCCCGGCAAGCTCGCCGACTGCTCCAACAAGGACCCCAAGATGTGCGAGATATTCCTCGTGGAGGGCGACTCCGCCGGCGGCTCCGCCAAGCAGGGACGCGACCGCTACACCCAGGCCATACTGCCGCTGCGCGGCAAGATTCTCAACGTGGAGAAGGTGATGTGGCACAAGGTGTTCGAGTCGGAGTCTGTGACCAACATCATACAGAGCATAGGCGTGCGCTTCGGCGTTGACGGCGAGGACGACAAGGAGGCCAACATCGACAAGCTGCGCTACGACAAGATAATCATCATGACCGATGCCGATGTCGATGGCTCGCACATCGACACGCTCATCATGACGCTCTTCTACCGCTTCATGCCGCGCATCATACAGGAGGGCCACCTCTACATAGCCTCCGCACCGCTCTACCTGTGTACATATAAGAATAAGGTGAAGGAGTACTGCTACACCGAGCAGCAGCGCCAGGCGTTCATCGACAAGTATGCCGGCGGCATAGACGACGGCAAGACCATACACACCCAGCGCTACAAGGGTCTGGGCGAGATGAACCCCGAGCAGCTCTGGGAGACCACCATGGATCCCGAGAAGCGTCTGCTCAAGCAGGTGACCATAGAGAATGCCGCCGAGGCCGACGAGATATTCTCCATGCTCATGGGCGACGACGTGGAGCCGCGCCGCGAGTTCATAGAGAAGCACGCCACATACGCCAACATCGACGCATGACGCGCGTGCCGCAAACAGCGACAATCAACAAGTAAAAGAAATAGAACAGATTTTTATTTATTGGTCTATGGGCCGGGTCTGCGTGAGCAGCCCCGGCCTTTTTGCGTGTATGCGCCTTGGCGAGGCAGTACCGACCGTTTCCAGATGGAGGGCGGATGCTCATGCTGTGTGCGCAGAGAGGTTCAAATAAATATGTAATAGATAAGGAATAGCAGTAGCAGCGTTTTATCGTCTATAGACGATACTTTGATATGTATTTTGTCGTCTATAAACGATAAAAACTCACCTTGTTGCTCATGGTAAGCGCATGGTGAGCGTATTGCAAGGTTGGCAAATACGTGTTTTCAGTATGGGAGACTAAAGCTGTTTGCGTGAAAGAATCTTGTTTGTTTGTGTTCAATCTGTTTAGTAAAATATCTTTTGCTTAAGTAGATGACCAAAATTATTTTTATGTCAAGAATTAGATGAGATAATGCTTTAATATAGATTAATTATGAATACTTACTTAGGAAAAACCTTTATATTAATTCAGTCAATGAGCGGCTTATGCTTTTTTAAAGCTAAAAATAAAGAGATATGGATATTATTGCTTAATTTTGCATATTATGATAGATATAAAAGTAGTGAACCGTGGCTCACAGCCACTCCCGCAGTATGCCACCCCACAGAGCGCAGGCATGGACCTGCGTGCCGACATAGCCGAACCCATAGTGCTGCACCCCATGGAGCGCAGGCTCATACCCACGGGGCTGCACATAGCCCTACCCGAGGGCTACGAGGCGCAGGTGCGGCCGCGCAGCGGACTCGCCCTGAAGCACGGCATCACCGTGCTCAACAGCCCGGGCACCATAGACGCCGACTACCGTGGGGAGATAATGGTGCTGCTCGTCAACCTCTCCGCCGCCGACTTCGTGGTGAGCGCAGGGGAGCGCATAGCGCAGATGGTCATCGCACGCCACGAGCAGGGCCGCTTCACCGTGGTGGACGAGCTCGACTCCACGGAGCGCGGCGAGGGCGGCTACGGACACACTGGTGTGAAATGAACCTCTACTCACGATGCACAGAATACACTCACTCATATCGCCGCTCGGCATCGTAGCCGGGCTGCTGCTCATGGTCATGGCACCGTCGCTGGCCAGCGTGGCGCACGGGGACAGGCGCCGCCGTCAGCCACAGGCTGCCGTGAGCACCGCCGCCGACACCGCGCGGCCGGCACTGTCGTACAACGACAGGCGGCGCTACGACTACTTCTTCCTTGAGGCCGTGCGCCAGCAGAACGCCGGGCACTACGACGCGGCCTTCGACCTGCTGTCGCACTGCGTGGAGATAGACCCTCACGCGGCTGAGGCATACTACCTCCTGGCCATGTACCACACCGAGCTCGGCAACGACTCCACGGCCCTGGCATACCTCGGGCGTGCGGCGGAGCTGCGCCCCGACAACGACATATACCAGGAGCGCGTGGCGCAGTACTTCATAGGCACCAACGACTACAAGCGGGCCATCAGTGCCTACGAGAACCTCTACGACCACCACCGCGACCGCTCCGACATACTCAACGTGCTCCTGCAGCTGTACCGCCACGAGAAGGACTACAACGCCATGCTGCGCTGCCTCAACCTCATGGAGCAGACCGACGGCCCGAGTGAGGAGACCACCATGAACAAGATGCGCGTGTATGAGCTGAAGGGCGATAAGAAACTGGCGCAGCGCACGCTCAAGTCGCTCGTCGACGCGCACCCCGGCGACATCACTTACAAGGTGATGCTCGGCAACTGGACCATGCAGAACGGCAAGCCCTCCGACGCGTACAAACTCTTCAGTGCCGCCGTGGATGCCGACCCCGACAACGAGTACGCCCTCAGCTCCATGTACGACTACTACAACCAGACGGGCAACGACTCCCTGGCGCTGCGCTTGCGCGACCGCATACTGCTCAGTCCTAAGACGGCCGCCAAGACGAGAGCCACCATGCTCAGTCAGGTGATAAAGGACAACGAGGCGCACGGCGGCGACAGCATCAAGGTGCTCGCGCTCATTGACCGCATGCAGGAGGCCACGCCCCGCGACCCGACGGTGGGCCTTCTCAAGACAGCATACATGCAGCTCAAGAAGATGCCCGACGACTCCGTGGCCTCGGCACTGCGCGGCGTACTCGCCATAGCACCCGATGAGGCTCCCGCCAGGCTCCAGCTCCTGCAGCTGTACTGGCCCAAGAAGCGGTGGGACGACATCATAGCCAATTGCAATCAGGCCGTGCAGTACAACCCCGACGAGCTTGCCTTCTTCTACTTCCTCGGCATGGCCTACTACCAGAAGGACGATGCCGATGCCGCCCTCGACGCGTTCCGCCGTGGAGCGAGCGAGATAAACGCGCAGAGCGATGCCGCCATGGCCTCCGACTTCTACGCCCTCATGGGCGACATCCTGCACCAGAAGGGGCAGGACGAAGCGGCTTTCGCCGCCTACGACAGTTGTCTGCAATGGAAGGACGACAACCTGTCGTGCCTCAACAACTACGCCTACTACCTCAGCACGCTCAACCGCGAACTCACCAAGGCCGAGCAGATGAGCTACAAGACGGTGAAGGCCGAGCCCAACAAC
>JALFIM010000045.1 GCA_022775985.1 Prevotella sp. | reverse complement strand
TCAGGCAACAGCACATCACTGCCACGAGGAGGATGTGCCATTGCCTGACGGTATGGATGCCAATCGTATGGCTATATGGCCGCCAAATAACCTGACGGCTGGTGCGTCAGATGCCGAAGTGTCCCTTTATGTCCGGCATCGCACCGTTCTGGGTGCAGACGTACGCGCTCACCTCTACGGCGAGCTTATGGGCCTCAGCTATGGACTTGCCGCCGAGCACGGCGGCGCAGAAGGAGCCCGTGAACGAGTCGCCGGCGCCTACGGTGTCGGCCACCTCCACCTTGGGCGTGGGCTGGTACGACACGCTGCCGGGCGTGAACACGTAGCTGCCGTTGACACCACAGGTGAGGACAAGCATGTCGAGATTGTACTTGCCGAGTATCAGCCAGCACTTGTTCTCGATGTCGAGGCCGGGATAACCGAACATGCGGCCTATCTGTATGAGTTCCTCATCATTGATTTTCAACACGTCGCAACGCTTCATCGACTCGCACAACACCTCCTTGGTGTAGAAGTTCTGGCGCAGGTTGATGTCAAAAATCTTCAGACAGTCATCGGGCGTATTGTCAAGAAACTGGTAAATGGTGTTGCGGCTCACCACATTGCGCTGCGCGAGCGAGCCCCAACACACGGCGAGCGTGTGCTGTGCCACAGCCTTCACGTCGTCGGTGAACGGTATGTTGTCCCATGCCACGTTCTCCTTTATGTTGTAAGTGGGCACTCCCGCGTCATCGAGTTCCACCTGCACCGTGCCCGTAGGGTACGGCACGCGTGGCATGACATAGCGGAGGTGCTTCTCCTCCAGCTGCGCTATGGTCTCCTCGGCGAGCTTGTCCTCACCGAGAGCACTCACCGCTACGGCGTTGAGTCCGAACTGTCCTGCATGATAGGCGAAGTTGGCAGGTGCGCCGCCGAGTTTCTTTCCGTCGGGCAATACATCCCATAGAGCCTCGCCAAGGCCCACTACATATCCATCTTTCATAGTCGTGTGTTTATGATTTATATTTTTAGTCATCTTGATAACGACGAACATCCTTAGTTATTGCCTTACCTTATTAATATAAGTAAACAGGTACACCACGCCGACGGTCATCACGGCCACGGCTCCCACCTGTCCCACCACGTCGCTCGCAAGGCCCATGAGCAACGGGAACACCGTGCCGCCGAACAGGCCCATTATCATGAGTCCGCTCACCTCGTTCTTGCGATCGGGCAGTGAGAGCAGGGCCTGTGAGAGCACTATGGAGAAGATGTTGGAGTTGCCGTAGCCCACGAGTGCTATGGCGGCGTATATCACAGCCTGGCTCGTGCCCACGAACATGCCCACCATGCTGAGCGCCATCATCGCCACGCTGATGATGAAGAACGTGCGGGCCTTCATTACGCGCAGGAAGAAAGAGCCCGTGAGGCACCCGAGCGTACGGAATATGAAATACAGCGATGTGGCAAAGGCCGCGTCATTGAGGCTCCACCCAAGCCGCTCGATGAGAATCTTCGGGGCCGTGGTGTTGGTGCCAACGTCTATGCCCACGTGGCACATGATACCGATGAACGACAGCAGCACCACGGGCTTGCCGAGCAGCCTCACGATGTCAGCGAAGCGCGATGCACGGCCCTCCGCCCTCTCCTCCTCGGGTATGGCGGTAATGGCGAGGAACGCCGCTGCCGCCACGCCTATCACCATGTATATGGGGAACAGTATGCGCCAGCCCAGTCCGAAGTTGGGTATCGCGGACATGGCTCCCCACATGGCGATGTATGGCGCGAGAAACGAGGCAATGGCCTTGACAAACTGCCCGAAGGTGAGCGTGGACGCGAGGTTGCCCTTTATGACCATAGACACCATGGGGTTGAGCGAAGTCTGCATGAGGGTGTTGCCGATGCCGAGCAGCGAGAACGACACGAGCATCAACCCGAAGCTCTCACCGAAGAGTGGGAGCAGCAGCGACAGCACCGTGACGGCGAGCGACAGCAGCACCGTGTTCTTGCGTCCTATCCTGTTCATAAGCATGCCCGTAGGCACGCTGAAGATGAGGAACCAGAAGAATACGAGCGAGGGGAACATGTTGGCCGTGGCATCGTTGAGCCCGAGGTCCTCCTTCACGTAGTTTGAGGCTATGCCTACCAAGTCGACGAATCCCATGGCGAAGAAACACAGCATCACCGGGACAATCGTAAGTCTGTTGTTTGCTTTCATAATAAATTGCTGTAAGTAAGTGTTCTGAAATTGATTTTCATTAAGCTATATCTTGTCTTTTATGTCAGGAATCGGAGAGTTCTCCAGTTCCTGACGTAAAAGACCACCTTGATTATCTACTTATGCACTCAAAGCGAGAGTTTGTGCAGCTTTATGCCGCCGAACTCCGCCTTGCCGCCCTTGGTATAGAGCTTCACGTTCTCGTAGGGAGCCACGGGGAACACGAGGTTGGTCATGGCTATGCGTCCGCCATTGACGAAAAGCTCCACCGACGACTTGTCAACGAATATGTCCACATGGTAGGTCTTGCCCTCGCAGAGGCTCAGCGGTGCCCATGTGGCAAGGGCAAAGTCGTTCTTGTAGTTTATGGAGTTCTCTATGCGTGCTGGCAGCTTGCCCTGGAGCTCACGCTGCTTGTCCCATGCCAGCTCTATGTCGTGAGGGGTGGATTTCTTGCCGAAGTCGGTGAGTCCGCTCTCCGTGCGGTCCATGATCACCTTGCCCTTCCTCATATCAAAGTATATAAGCGTGCGCTCGCGCTTGTTGTTGGAGAGCTCTATGCCGGCTATGCCGTCGGCACCGGGCGTTATGTCGGCCTCTATCTCGAAGGCTCCGTCCATGCCGGCGGCGGCACCCTTCATATCCTTAGCACCGTCTACGGTCTCCGTGCCGAGGTCATGCGTCACCTTGCGCAGGGCCTTGACCTCAGGGACGGCATCCTCAGACACGTAGTACTTGCCGTCCTTCTCGTACAGCTTCAGCTCGCGCGGCAGGCCGTTGGCACCACGGTTCTGCTTGAACGGAGTGAGGTTGGCATACTGCCAGTTGCTCATCCACGTGATGGCGAGCACGCGGTCGGCGGTGTTGGAGAACGTCACGGTGGCGTAGTGGTCCTTGCCATAGTCGAGCCACTTCACGTCCTGGGCATCGGGACAGGTGAAGTTCTTGCCGTCGAAGTCGCCGACGAAATACTCCGTAGCACTGCCGCCGAATATGCAGCCGGGATTGATGTTCATCGTCATCACCCACTTCATGTTCTTCTTGTCGCCATTGACGGGCAGCTGGAAGAAGTCGGGGCACTCATACTGGCAGGGCTGCTGGCCCATGCCCTTGCCGAAGGAGCTCACGTAGGTCCACTTCTTCAGGTTCTTGGACTTGTAGAAGCGCGTCTCCTTGTCGGCAGACACTATCATGTACCAGCTCTTGTTCTTCTCGTACCAGAACACCTTGGGGTCGCGGAAGTCCTTCAGACCGTCGAACGGGCGCAGCACGGGGTTGCCCTCGTACTTGGTGAACGTGCGGCCATTGTCGGTGCTGTAAGCTATGCACTGCACCTCGTCGTGGCTCGTGGTGTTGTTGGTGTATATGGCTATGATGGCGTTCTTGCCGTAGCCGGCGGTGTTGTTCTTGTCCACCACCGAGCTGCCCGAGAATATTTGCCCCATGGTGTCGCGTGCTATGGCCGGTGCGAGGTGCTCCCAGTGCAGCAAGTCCTTGCTCACGGCGTGGCCCCAGTGCATGTTGCCCCACTTGGAGCCGTAGGGGTTGTACTGGAAGTACAGATGGTACTCACCGTCCTTGTACACCATGCCGTTGGGGTCGTTCATCCATCCGTAGAGCGGCGTGAAGTGGTACGACGGGCGGTAGTAGTCGGTGTTGGTGGTGTCGAACGTGTCGCTCAGCCGCATGAGGTTGGCAGCGAGCGAGCCCTTCTTCAGGCCGAGGATGCGCACCACGGCCGTTTTACTGCCGCCGAGGGCGAACGGCACGTAGTAGTCTACGCCGTTCTGCGCGAGGCGCACGTCCATCCAGGTGTCGGCCTTCGACCCTGTGTCGAGCAGCACCTGGGCCTCGTCTCTCTCCTCCTGCACAGGCAGGAGCAGGTATTTCGTGGGGTTGTCTACCCTTATCACCGTGGTGTCGCCACGGTGCTCTATATTCATTTTCTGTGCCATCATGGGCATGGAGCTTGCAGCGGCAAGCATCATGATGATAATGTTCTTTTTCATAATCGTGTAGTTTTTTTTTAGTTATATGAATAAGCTATTGTCTTGTATTAATTTTATGCCTAAGCACTCCCGGCACCTATGGTTTGCGATATGGGCCGTTTCGCGCTGCGTTTCGGCCCATTCCGCGTTGCAAAACAGGCCGTTTCGCGGCCTGAAATGGCCCGTTTTGCAACGCTTTGTGCGCCAGCATGTTATATCTATTACTGCTTACACCGTCAGATATTTCAGAACTTGAGTGATGCAGTGAGCTCCACCGTGAACGGGCGTAGGTAGCTGCCTGTCATCAGCTGGTTCTTTATACCCTTGGCCTCGTCCTTGGTTATCAGCTCCGCACCTGCTATGCTGCCCTTGGCGCCGGTATGGTTGAGGAAGTTTACCACCGTGCATCCCAGCGACAGACGCTTGCTTGCCTGCCAGTTCACGCCGCCGAACGTCTCCCAGTGGCCGTTGAAGTAGTAGGCCTCATTGATGTTGGCATAGGTCTTGCTGAAGTAGCGGAAACTCGTCCACAGCTTTATGTCCTTGGTTATCATGTAGCTCGGGTCGAGCTCTATGAGCACTTCGGGTATCTCGGCCACGATGTTGCCCGTAGCGTTGATGTTGCCCACGTAGCCGTCGTTGAACGTGATGGAGGTCTCATACTTCTTGTACGTGGGCTTCTGGTAGGTGAAGAGGAAGTGGGAGTCGAAGCCCTTGAACGGGTGCATGACGGCATCGGTGGTCCATCCCCACGTCTGTATGTCGTATGTGAGCGGCGCGGCCTTTATCTCGCTGCCGTGCTGCAGGTTGAGCGTGGAGTTGTTGTTGGTCTTTGATATGTACGAGAACATGGAGGTGAGACTCAGCCACTGGTTGTTGTAGTACACCCCGGCTCTGGCGAGGGGCACCGATATCTTGTCGGTATTGGGCATGGTGGCCGGCGCGAAAGCCTCGAACTTGGGGTGCTGCACTATGTAGGTAAAGTCGGCGGTGAGGCCGAAGTGCTTGGTCATCTTGTACGCAGCGGCCACCGACAGGTCGTAGTTGAGCCAGTCGTAGCTCAGCTTGGCGGGTGCTATGCGGTGCCATCGGGAGCCGTGGCGCCGAGGTAGTAGTCGGCAAAGCGTCCAACGAAGTTGCCGTCGGCGCCACGCACGGCGGCGTTCTCGCCGTTAAGGCTCTGCCACTCCAGGCGTGCGCCGTAGTAGAGGTTGAGCTTATCGGTCACGTCCCGGTCGTGTGTGAGGTAGAGGGCGAGCTTGTTCTCATGCCCCTTGTAGTACTCAGAGGCGTTCTTGTTGAAATCGTAGAAGTAGCCATCGCGCTTGTTGACATCCCACAGGCGCACGGCATAGCTGCCGTCGGAGGGCACGCTCTGGTCGTACATGGTGGTGTTGGAGCAGTAGTCTATGTTGTAGAACCACTCGTTCACGCCCAGCCGCAGCGTGGAGCGGCTCAGTTTCTTGGTCAGTTCCGAGGTGAAGAGCAGCTCGTCTATGGTGCCGGCATTGAGGCACGACATACGCGTCTGCACGTACTGTCCGTCATAGGCACTCACGCTGCCGTCTATGCCACGGTAACGGTAGTCATAGAGGCCCTGGTTGTCCTGGCTCTTCAGGTCGATGAGCGCCATCGGGGTCTGGTACACCATAGCGCCACGGCTGTGGGCGTAGCGTGCCGCGACGTTCCACCGAAGGCCGTTGTCCCAGCGGTAGTCGTTGAGGAGCGTCACCTCGCTCGACTTGTTGAGACTGGCATCATAGAGCGTGGTCTGCTCCAGTGCGCCCGTGCGCATGTTGCGGTACGTCATGGTGTTGTCGGCCGGCAGATACGACGTGGTGCCGAGCTTGAACTTGCCGTACTCCCTCACACTGCCATCGCCCACGTATATAAAGGGTGCGCTCTGGGTGGCATAGTTGTACACGTTGTGGCTGTTTCTGTACTTGTAGCCTACGGTCAGTTCGCCCGCGCCGCCGTCATAGCGTCTCGTGATGAGGGCCTTGTATATCTGCGTGCGGTCCTGATAGGGCGTAGACTTTATCTTGAACGTGCCAGGGTCGAAGTCCTGGTACATGTTGGCGCTGTAATACCAGTCATTAGCCAGCTCGCCGTTCATGTTGAGCGAGAACTCCTGCAGCCCGAAATGATTGCTCTTGTAGTTGAGCGTGCCGTTGAAGCCCTTGTCGCCAAACTGCGTGAAGGAGTTGACGGCATAGCCTATGTTGCCGGTACGCAGCGCTGTCTCGGCTATCTTGAGCAGTCCTTGGTGACTGAGGCTCGCGTCGCCGCGCCATGTGGTGTTCACTGAATGGGGGTTGGTGGCATAGGTCACGGGCAGTACGTTCTCCAGTACGTTCACGTCGGCCGAGGGCAGACCTATTTGTATCTCACGCGGGCCGTTGGCACTCGCCGCATTGAGCATGACGTTGCGGTTGCCCTCCTCCTTAGATTTATCGCTCTCGCTCTGCGCCGCTGCCGTGATGCTCACCATCATCAGCAGCATGCCGCCAATAGATTTATATAAAGTTTGCATAAATCATTGTTTTAGGATTTTTTGATTTTCTGCCGCAAAATTATATAAAGTATTGGCACAGAGCGATAACGCATGATACACAAACTATGATGAATCGTTCGTTGCATCATTTGTTGCATGCATCGAACGATTCATTGCAGGTCAGCGGTCAATATCGCCGGGAGACACGCCGAACTCCTCCTTGAAACGCTTGGCGAAGTAAGACGGCGTGGAGAAGCCCACATCGTAGGCCACCTCGGATATGTTCTTGTCGGTAGTCTCAAGCAGATGACGGGCCTTTGCCAGACGGGCCTTGCGCAGCAGGTCTACCACGGAGTAGCCCGTCAGGGCCTTCACCTTGCGGTACAGCTGCACACGGCTCAGTCCCATCTCGCTGCCGAGCTCCTCCACTGAGTAGTCGGCATCGGGTATATGACGCTTTATGGTCTTACGGAGCTGGGCCACGAAGGTCTGGTCTCTCTCACTGAGCGTGTCCTGCTCCTCCTCTTCCTGCACGGTGCCTGAGAATATACGGCGCAGGCGGTGGCGGCCCTTTATGAGGTTGTCGATGCGTGATACGAGCGTGGCGGCAGTGAAAGGCTTGGTGATATAGGAGTCGGCACCCTTGTCGTAGCCCTCCACACGCTGCTCATCGAGCGACTTGGCGGTGAGCAGTATCACGGGTATATGGCATGTGGAGACATCCTCCTTCAGGCGGCCGCAGAACTCCAGGCCGTCCATCACGGGCATCATCACGTCGCTGACGACAAGCTGCGGCACCATCCTGCGTGCCATGCTCAGTCCCTCCTCGCCGTTTTGGGCCTCCACTACGTTGTATCTCGGGCTCAGGATGCTGCTCAGGTAGCCACGCATGCTCTCATTGTCGTCTATGATGAGGACGAGAGGACGGTTGATGTCGTAGTCCTCCGTAGCTGTTATCGTGGCGGTGTTGCGCTCTGCCGCTATGTCGCGCACCGAGTAGTCGTCGGCGAGTTTCGGCTCGGTGGTTATCTCCGCCTGTCGGTCATTGGCGGCATCATACCCAGGCTGGGTCTCTGGTATGGTGAAACTGAAGCGGCTGCCCCTGCCCGGCTCGCTCTCCACACCGACAGTTCCGTGGTGCAGGTCTACATAAGCCTTCACGATAGACAGCCCTATGCCCACTCCGCCCACGGAGTCCTTGGCCTGGTAGAACCGCTCGAAGATATGCTGGCAGTCGTCCGCCGACATGCCTTTGCCCGTGTCGGTGACGGACACTGTGTACTGGCCGTCGGCGTATGACAGCGCGGTGGTGATGGAGCCATTCACGGGAGTGTACTTTATGGCGTTTGTCATCAGGTTGAAGTATATGTGGGCTATCTTCTCCTTGTCGGCTATGACCATGCACTCGCCATCCTTATTTATACATACATTCAGCGCAATGTGCCTCCTGTCGGCCACGGCCTTGAAGTCGGCGCTCCACGTGTTCAGCTCTGCAGCGAAGCTGAAACGGTTGAGAGTCAGCCGCGCCTTGTCGTTCTGTATCTTCCTGAACTCAAGTATCTCGCCCACCATCTGCGTCAGAATGCCCACGTTGCGGCGTATCATCTCCACGAGCCTACGTGCCTCACCGCCTATGCCGCTGCTCTCCGCGAGCTGGTCGGCAGGGCCTGAGATGAGCGTCAGCGGAGTGCGCAGCTCATGCGATATGTTGGTGAAGAAGCGTAGCTGCTTCCTTGTCATCAGGTCCATGTCCTCCGTCATCTTCTTCTGCCGCTCTATGCTCTCTTGGAGCTGTCGGTTGTACCGTGTCTTGGCAAGGATGGCCTTCACGGCTATGGCACACGCTATAATCAGCAGCACCACGAGCGACAGCAGCATGGCCAGGTAGCTGCGCTGCGTGTCGAAGGCATTGGTCGTGGCCTCCACCTTCTCGCGCAGTGAGAGCAGGTCGTCGGTCTGCCGCTTCATCTCATCATTCTGCATGAGCAGCACGTTGGCGTTGTCGCTCGTCACGAGGGCCGACGACAGGAGGTTCTCGCGCTTGAACGCCCTCTTCTCAAGTATGTTCATGGCAAGCTCCATGACCTTGTCGCCGCGCGTAGGATATATGTACGATACCAGCAGCTCGCCGTCCCTGACCATCTGCATGCCTCCCCCTGCCTGGGGTATGGCATCGATGCCGAGGAAGGTGATGCCGCGCGTGTCTATATGATGCTTCATCACGGCCTTGCGTGCGCCGGCAGCCATGCGGTCGTTGTGGGCATACACGCAGTTGAAGTCGGGGTGACGGGTAGAGAGCAGTGAGTCCATCTTTCGGTAAGCGTCATGCTCCGTCCAGTCAGACTCCACATGCCCCACTATCGTTATGTTATTATGCCGCGCCGCCTCACTGTCAAAACCCTCCATCCTGTCGGCGGCAGGAGACGATGAGCTGAGGCCGCATATCTCCAGAACACGTGCCACTCCTCTCGTCTGGCTCGTAAGATAGCGTGCCAGATTGCGCCCCATCCCCGCATTGTCGCCACCTATATAGGCCGTGTACTTGTCGGAACGCGTGCGGCGGTCGAACACGATGACAGGTATTCCTGCATCATAAGCCCGGTCTATGGCCTTCGTTACCTTTGCCTCTACTGGTGCCACGATGAGGAGGTCTACCTTACGACGCACGAAATTGTCCACCTGCCTGATTTGCAGGTCGGCATCATCGTTTGCCGACAATATCTCCAACCGCACATTGTCGTGGGCAAAGACAGCGATGCGCAGCTCATCGTTGAGCTTCTCACGCCACACGTCATCGCTGCACTGCGACACGCCGATGACATACTCTGGCACACGCTTTCCACAAGATGCCAGCATCACTGTCATAGCCACAACTGCAAGAATACAGGTCAGTATGTTCTTTATCATAACGTTTTTCTCATTTGATTGTCGAGGTCACTTATGCAATATACAAGGCCATACCACACTATGGTCACGCCTCAGTCAACTCCATTGCATAACAATAATATAACGTAAAGAGAATGAAAATATTATAGCAAACAGCGAAACATACCCACAATGCACCATTTCCATATTGTCGTCTATGACCTATCCTATGGCTGTGCATCAGTACATTCCGTTATATCACGGCCACATAATACTCAAATTATAATCTACACATCAGCATATCCTGCAAAGACGACGGCCATTACCTCAAGGCAACAGGTTTATCGGGCGAGTCATCGTTTCTACCATACATAATATATAGAGGTATTCATGTCAATGGAATGAATACATACGCCAAAAAATACGCACAATGCCACCTTTTCCGTATTGCCAGCGCACCAGTCCGTATTGCCAACGCACAATTTCCGCATTGCCAACTTCCCTGTTTCTGCCAAGCGGTCTCTCATTCCTGTATTGCCAACACACCATTCCTGTATTGCCAACACACCCAGTGCTGTCACATGGTTATCAACAGCCTTATTGTAAACGCACCATTCCTGTATTGTCAACATGCCAGTTCCGTATTGTCACCACACCATTCCGTATTGCCAACACACCATTTCCTGCCAAGCGGACTTCCATTCCCCTTCCGCAAGCCAGGCTCACGTCTCATGCCAATACGAAAAGAGGAGCCGCGCAACACCTGTTGCATGGCTCCTCTCAAAAAAAAGAAGGCGGTTACCTACTCTCCCGCATTGCATTGCAGTACCATCGGCGCCAGTGGGCTTAACTTCTCTGTTCGGAATGGGAAGAGGTGGGACACCACCGCAATAGCCACCTGATAT
>JALFIM010000024.1 GCA_022775985.1 Prevotella sp. | reverse complement strand
GTTGTGATTTGCTCAAAAAATGTTACCTTTGCAGTAGCAACAACAATATTAATTATAGAATGAACTGACAATCAAAAGATTAAGTACATTCATAGAAAAGAAAAATATTGTTGAAATGGATAAAGGATTCCAAGAATTGCTTGGAATCCTTTATCGTTAAAACAGCTCAAGTTGTTGTCCCGGCGCATTTGGCACTTGCGGCTTTTTACCGAAAAACAAATCTATGTTGCCAAACTGCTTGTCGGTAATGCACATTATTCCAACCTTACCATACTCTGGCAGAAATGATTTCACGCGGTTGATGTGTACTGTGGCATTTTCCATACTCGCGCAGTGGCGCACATATATAGAAAACTGAAACATTGTGAAACCGTCGCATTGCAACCTCTTTCTGAATAGCTGGTATGCCTTCTTATCTTTCTTTGTCTCAGTAGGCAAGTCGAAGAACACAAGAATCCACATGACACGATATTCACTTATACGGTTCATAAATCATTAGGTTTTCGTAACGTTGTGTGTACATCATCACAAACGCGTAGGATAGGCTATCCGTCGCATCTCTCCGTTAAAGCACTTATACAACGAAGCTGTAGTCTGTGCCACAGCTACCATTAGAGGGCTACGCTTACCTGAGATTACCACGTCAAGTGTCGGTATTGTCAACAGCCGGGCTTTCATGTCCTTAGTCAGTTCAGTGTTGCCGCCTAATGGCAATTCAGCTACAATGCCATACACAAGTTCATCCACATATGGGCGGTAGGGTTCCATTATATCATCAGCAAGGCAATAAGCATTATAACGGTTGTGATGATGAATGCCAAGTGTAGGCAGTAGCCCACTCGTCACAAGAGCCCGCGCCACCACAGCACGCAGTATGGCATAACCATAGTTGAGTAGATTATTCGGAGCCGTGCCGTCTCGGCTGCGTATAAAGTTCCCTACCCACTCTATGCCTGCGAACAAGTGCTTCCAATAATGTGCAGCCGCACGTCCCTCAATGTTGTCTGGATCGCCACTACGTATATCATCGGCCCATCGTAGCATGGTCTTTGTTGGCATGCCGCTGCATGTGGCAAGTACTGCAGCCTGATTCTCAATCTTCGCTTTTATGGTCTGCTGCCACAGTTGCTTGCGCAGTGGCAGTGAAGCATCAAGTTGACAGCGGAACCGTTCATTCTGCGTAGTGTTGCCATAAAGCGGCAGCATCAGCCCTACAGGCATACTGTGACTGTCACAAGTTATCACAGCGCAGTTATTCTCAAGCAGAGCCTCAAGAAGCCCCTGTGTGATGGTTATGCGACGGTTGTCAAGCACCACCACCCCGAGATCTTCTACAGGTTTTGTCACCTCCGCCTGTTTTTTCAGTTCCACTGGCAGTTCATGATTCGTCTCCACTTCTGGCAGTTTTATCACCATCTGCTTGTTGCGAAGTGAGAGATATGCAGGATTGCCAAAATAGACAGTCTTTTTAATCATAGGGTGTTTTGTATAATATATTTCAGTATTCTCCTACAGCCACGATTTGACCGATGTGGTTGACGCGGACTTTAACGATGCCAGAAAGTTTGCTTATGGCCGTTACACGCTTCCATGTCACTTCTTGAAGTTCTTTTGTATCCTCAACCAACGTCTCCAAATGATGACGGAACACATAATATTTTGCTGACAACTTCTGTACTCTAAACAGATTCCCGCTTATTTCCTTGTAATTGTTTGAATCCATCAAATCAACCTCATTAGGGTCGAAACCTGTCTTTTCGTTAGGAAACACGAAGTACTCGTTACGCTTCATCGTGAAGAGGAATTGCCATCCGAGTTCACTGTTATACTCACGGTCTACTATTGGCAAGTGTTGATTAGCACGCTCGGTAGCCTCAAAGAACGATACTATATGCTCTTGTAGGTTGCCGTCAGCATCGCGGAATATCGCCACATGATGATTATTACTTGTGCTCACAAAGTCAGTAGGAATAGGAGCGCCATTGTGTCCAAGCATGCGATGCCCCTGCACGTCATGCTTGTCATGCAGTAACTCGGCATTGCTCACGCCACGTATGGTCACACGCTTTATGGCTATTCCACGCTCACGATTGAGCCATATAGGATTCTGGTCGAGATTGACGAAGGCTTTCTTCGGGTCACCGCCAAACTCATCAAGCCGTTGTTGCAGTATCTGCTTCACATGTTTGTCTATCACCTTGTCGAGTTTGAGGTCAGGGGCCACAGGCTTACGAATGGTAAACACTGACTCAAATGTCATGGTTTTCACCTTCTGCGGCACACTCACAGTATGACTGTCGTCAAGAAACAGAGGATTCTTTTCGAGACTGTTCTTGCCAGTGAAGGCTTTCTTCGGGTCACCACCAAACTCATGCAGCCTTTTGAGCAGAGCCTCGCGTATGCGTAGGCTGCACACAGTCTGTATTTTCTTCTCATCGAATGAGCCACCTACTTTCTCCTCTCTCGTCACGGGCTGACGCATAAGACCATACACGGTCTCGTTGTGCAGCTGCCCACGTGGCGTAAGCTGTTCGGTACGCCGTGTGGCACCAGCTGTACGCGTAACATTCACATTGCGCGTCACGACCTTGTTCTTAGCCTTCACCGACACGAGTACCTCACTAAGATGACAACGAGCCTCCGCCCTGAACTCACCGAGTGGCATTGGCGGCATGAAACGCAGTTTGTTATTTTTGTCACGATAGAGGTACTTCTTCTCTATGCCATACACGCCGTGTGACTTATCACCACGTGCGTTCAAGTGGTTAAGATATTGTATAAACGCATGTCGCGTGAAAGCTATCGTAAGTGCATCCATAGCATGGTGACGGTGGTCGTTGCGCTTAGTCCAGTCCTTGATGCGACGGATGGCGTGACCGTCGTGATCATACACCACCTCGGTCAGCCCAAGTTTGTCGTACTTATCCCAATTAAGTTCTTTCATCACATCCACAAGTTGCCAATCCTCACGCAAGCGGTCAGTAACAGAACCTGTCGTGGGCACCACCACAGACACCATAATCTCCAGTATCTCGCGTGCCTTACGAGCGATATACTGCGAGTCACGCAGATCGCGGTCAATAAACCCGTCAGGAATATCGGCCGCAGTCATAAGCAGCTTGTCGTGCTTGCCCTTGCTTATTTTACCGTCATGATACATATTGTCTACACGCTGCCTGTACGTCCGTGCGCCAGTCTCACCGTATTTCTCAAGCACATAGTCATAGGCCGTTTTGCTGCCTTTCTCTATATTGGCATCACGCGCCTCAAGAGTCTTGTTTGAGAATGAGTCATCAAAGAGCCGTGCCTGCGGTATGATGTGTTCTATGTCAAATTCTTTTGAGAATATTTTGTCCTTCGGGATATAAGTGTTGGTGTACAATGTGCAATAACCGTTGGCAGCGAGTTCTTCATACAGACGATAACGTATTATGTCGTTGCGGCTCACGTTTTGTATGCCGAACTCATCATGCAACTTGCGGCGTACCTTCTCATTTTCCTTATTGGCACTTACTATGCTGGCTGTCATCTGTTCGCGCTCACGCGCACTCTTCTTCAGCTCACGCGCCATCTCTATACGTATCTCATCAAGTCTGCCGTAGCGTTCTGTCACGGCATTCACCACATTTATCATCTGGTTGAGAATTTTCTCTACAACGGGGTTGCGCAGCGAGCCGCGTGCCAACGGTGGCAACACGTTGACCAGTTCCTTGCTATTAAGTTCCGCCCGGGTGAGCGAGCGCTGCGAGTGCCGGTAGCCTGCACATTCGCACGCTTCACTGTACTCTTTACCCTCCATCATATATGGAAGTATTTTACGCATGGCCTTGGCACTGAGGTTGCCATAGTCTGGCTTAAACGTCACAGCAGCGAACACAGCAGCGTATTCATGACCAAGCCCTGTCAGTTCTGTTATTCTTTTGATGAGAGCATCATTGCCAGTGGTGGAGTTGTCCCCCTGATACGAGTACAACAGGTGCCACAACTTGTAGGATGGCTGTTGTTCGAAGGCCTTGCCATCAAGCGTGGGGTCGAACGACAGGAAGTCATAGTTTGCGCCCAACACGTCGAATATCCGTGAAATATTGTCCATCACATGTTCGTAAGGCAGCTTCATGAAGTCATTCTCATTGTGTCCGCTCATCACTATCACATTCTGGCATGCTCTCACAAGTGCAGCCATTGTACGGTTGCCATCCACCTCACGATAATTGAGTTCCAAATCCTTTTTCCTACCACCGAACAGCAGTTTCATTATGTCTGCGGCAGAGAGGCGTTCTTTAAACATCAATTCGCGGTAGAGCGTAAGTTTCTCCTTATGGGTAAGACTGCGTGTACCATACTCACAGTCTGTGACATCGCCAAAGAGGTCGAGCTGTGCTTTCGGCACCACATAGCCTGTGACTTTCAAGTTATTAAGTGTTTGCCATATTTTGAAACACTGAAACAGTGGTGACGACTTAGGACACACACGCAGACCTGTAACCATCTTTTTTGTCTTGCCGTCTACACACACCTCCCTCTCACGGCTCTCTAACTCACAGTAACCAACAAGCCCTTTCTGTGATTTTAGCGGACGCTGATAGAATATCATCTTGTCACGAAGCTCACACTTCAGTGCGTCCGTGAGTTCTGGATGGTACTGCGCCTGGGTATTCCATATACGTTCAAACTCATCAATGTAGTCCTGTCGGTAGAACACTTGATTTTTAAGGCTTGTATTTGGATTCTTCTCAAGTTGCTGCATCTGATACTGTCCCACGGTCTGGTGTCGGAAATACAACTCCTTGCTGCGGTCGCTTATCTCTCCCAGATAGCCACTCGTGCCTTGTATTTGCCCGTTGATTTTCTGCAGCACTATGGCAAGCTGCTCCGGCTCCAACTTGTTGTGTAGTGCTTCCACACGCCATCGGAAATTCTCCACACGCTGATCGGCCGCGGTGCCACTGCGTTTGATACCCTTCAGTCCAAGTGGTTCAGCCAGTATGGCCCATGTCTGCTTTTCGTTCTTGCCACGCAGAGTCTCGCGCAATTCGTGAGTAAACACATCAGAGTAATACGTCTGCTGCTGTCGCCATACGGCATCAAACTCCGCTATGAGATCTGATGGGTAGAAGTCGGGGATGTATTTCTTGCCTTTCTGAAGTATAGTATAGGCATACTGCCCTGGTGTCAGTTTATCGTTATACAGTCTCTTGGCTACGTCCATGCCGTCAATGAGCATACCCTCATCATCGCCTATGGCCTTACGGCTGCTCTTGTAGCCGCGTTTCTTGTTGAGCATGAGCAACACACGTGCAAGTTGTTCAAGTGTTATCTCCTCACTTGCGGCACGCGCACGCAGACGACGCGTCTCAAATGTCGTACTGTTACCCTTCTCACACAATACCGTATCGTCAGTAATGAGGCCATGCGCTTTCATGGCCCTTATCAGATTGTCGCGCCTTAACTTGTAGCGCTGCAGATTGCGGCGCATAGTACGCTTGAGGGTACGTTCCGCATTGGTGGTTATGGGTTTTCCTTTCTCAAAATCGGTCTGCTCGTCTACAGTCAGAGGATTCACACGCACGCCGAGCCTAATGATAGCTGAGCGTTCGCTATCATTTTCTGCTTCGTCCACAAGAGCCCATCCTATGCTTGTAGTTCCCAAGTCAAGTCCCAGTATTCGCTTCATAATAGATATGTCTTTTTAAGGTGATGTCTTTATTCTTTTTCTGTTCACTTACACTTCACAAATTTAAAGTTTTTTATCCAAGCCACAAAAATAATATGCAAAAAATTTGGAGAGTCAGTAGGCTTTTATTATATTTGCCACACATTTTTGAGCAAATCACAATAAGGATTATTCCGTTGTGAAAACATTAGGTTGGCCCATCGTCCTTCAACGGTGGGCATTTTTCGTATAAGAAGTTAAATTCTGCACTTCATCCATTGCCACACAATGATTTTTTGCTAATTTTGCAATGCGCACAGAAATTCCCTGTGTCAGACGATGGATAACAATAACAGGCAACAGCAGGCGACGGACAAAACCACAAGCATTATGACACATTCCGCACGCATCATCACAAGTACATTGCTGTCACTTCTGGTAGTGATACTGGGAGGAGGACTCACCGTACTCCGCTGCGAGCACAGCGACAACGTGGAGATAGCCCAGCTACACAGCGGTGGATGTGACTCTGACGACAGCAATTGCGGTGGCACCAGCAAGGGGCGACACTGCCACGCCGGCCCCAAGCCATGCATGCAGCACACTCTGCTCAAACTTGCTACGGCCGTACAGTCCTCAACATACACACCTGTACCCAACCAACCGTCTGCCACGATATGGCTCCCCTATACATTGGATATAATGCCAGAGCCACGCCCGACATTGCGTCCAAGATTCTACCAAGGTACTCCGCGCCATGGCCCGCCACGTCTTTGGCTGGCCATGATACGTGTGCTCATAATATGAGAACCGCGACACTACGCACCCCATTTTATTTTTCTAAACAAGTCGCATTCTCAAACAATTAAAAGCACACATATTATATCAATGAGAACAATACATGCAGTGGCAGGCATCACTACGATGCTTGCCATGAATACCCATACCTTGACCGCAAGCCCCACGGCAGACATCAGTGCCCCTGTAGCCACGTTGCCTACCGACACCACGGTCATAGACTCACTCATGCCATTCGGCGAACAGACACTGGGCTCTGTGGAGATAACGAGGCGCAAGACAGGCATGCTGCGCATGCGTGGAGCTATGAATGGCACAGTGATAAACCGCGAGGAGCTGTTCAAGGCAGCATGCTGCAATCTGGGCGAGAGCTTCACCACCAACCCATCAGTGGACGTGAGTTACGGTGATGCCGCCACTGGGGCCAGACAGATAAAGCTGCTCGGACTCAGCGGCAAGTACGTGCAGATGCTCACAGAAAACATGCCCGACTTCCGTGGTGCCGCCATGCCATACTCTCTCGGATACGTACCCGGGCCATGGATGAAGAGCATACAGGTGTCCAAGGGCAGTTCATCGGTGCGCAATGGCTACGAGTCCATGACCGGCCAGATAGACATTGAGTACCTCAAGCCCGATGACGACCCAGGAGCCACCATCAACGTCTATGGCAATACGGAGGGACGGCTCGAAGCCAATACCGATGCCAACGCACACCTCTCATCAGGCACAAGTACGGAGATACTGGCCCACTACGAGAACCAATGGGGGCATCATGACATCAACGGCGACGGCTTTCAGGATATGCCGACCGTGCGGCAGGTCAACTTGCAAAACCGCTGGAAGGCAACGGCAGGACGCTACATGTTCCATGGCGGAGCAGGACTAATAGACGAGCGACGCACGAGCGGACAACTCGCCACAGGGCACCACGCAGCCGTGACAGACGGGCCGCTATACCGCACAGATGTAACTACCCAACGCTACACGGCATACATGAAGCACGCCATCATCCTCAGTCGCGAGCACAACGCAAG
>JALFIM010000005.1 GCA_022775985.1 Prevotella sp. | reverse complement strand
AGCGGTATATCGTTGCCATGCTTATCCCGAGGTCCTCGGATATGGATTTCGGAGTGCGGCCGTTGTCAAACATAAGGACACTGGTTATCCGTACGTAATCTGGAGTGCCGGCTACGTTGCGCTGAAGGCGACGGAGCTCCGCCCTTTCTTCTATGGATAACTTTAATCGCATGGTGCAAAGGTAACTATTTTCCTTGAAATTCTCAAATTATTTACTTTTGACTATAAATCATTCAGAAATAATCATCATACTCGTCTGACGGCATTCAATGCGTCATCGAATAAGGTTTGTCTGCGGCATCAAGGCCACGCTTCTTGTTTGGTGTCGCACTCATGTCAAACTCTATGGTGCATCCATCCGTAAGCATCTTATGTGTCACGTACAACTTCGTGTAAGGCTTGCCGTTGATTCTCACAGCACGCACATAGCGTCTCTTGTCACTCACGCCGGGAGCCTTCACCGTAATATGCTTTCCATTCTCAAGAGTCACGTCAAAAAACGGCATGTAAGGAGCACCAAGGACATACTGGTCGGTGCCAGGGCATACAGGATAGAATCCGAGAGCCGAGAATATGTACCATGCCGACATCTGTCCGCAATCATCATTACCGCCAAGTCCGCGTATATTGTTGCGGTACATCTTGTTCATGATAGTACGCAGTCTGTCCTGTACCTTCCATGGCTGTGAGGTCCATGCATAGAGATACGGTATATGATGACTCGGCTCATTGCCATGCACATACCCTCCCACGAGACAGTCTGCCGTAATATCCTCGTTGTCCTCATAGTACTTTGCGGGCAAGTCCATGCCGAAAAGTTCATCGAGTTTGCCCACAAACTTGTCATCACCGCCAAAGAGCTTAATCAAGCCGTACACATCCTGTGGTGCAGAGAACGAGAAGTTCCATGAGTTGCCCTCAATGAATCCCTCTCCATACGTCTGATAAGGGTCAAGGTCTGCCTTGAATGTGCCGTTCTCCTTACGTGGACTCGCAAATCCCTTAGTCGTGTCGAAGGTGTTACGGTAGTAGAGGGCACGCTTGGCAAACTCGTCTGCCACTGCACCATTGCCCACGGAATGGGCCGCAGCATATACAGCGAAGTCATCATAAGAGTACTCCAAAGTATTGGATGCTGCCGTAGAATACTTATCATACGGAGCATACCCGAGCCGCATGTAGTCGCCTACGCTCTCATAATACGGGCATTTCGCCGTGGCCACCATGGCATTCAGGGCCGCAGTCTTGTCTATATCGGCTCCCTTCACTATGGCATCGGCAAGTACAGACACCGCATGATAACCCGTCATGCACCATCCCTCATTGCCCATCAGACTCCATATCGGCAACAGATGATGCACGCTCTGCTGCTGATGGGCAATCATAGAGCGCACCATGTCTGTATTGCGACTGGTCTTTATAAGCCCCAACAGCGGGTGCTGGGCACGGTATGTGTCCCAAAGCGAGAATATAGTGTAGTTGGTGAATCCGTCTGCCACATGTATATTCCCATCAAGTCCACGATAGTGGTGGTCCGTATCCATGTACACAGAAGGATTTATCATGGTGTGATAAAGTGATGTATAAAGCATGGCCATCTGGTCAGTAGTGCCCTGACAGCGTATCGTAGAGAGCTCGTCATTCCACTGCTTGTCTGTACGCTGGCGCAACTCATCAAACGAAAGCGCACCTGCCTCATCACGCAGATTGCGCAAGGCCCCTTCCGTACTGACAGCCGAGAGGGCCACCTTCACGACAAGTTCCTGCGTATCAGTATTGTCAAAGTTGAGATATGCCACAATATCACGGCCACTTATCTCCGGAAAATTCTCATGCAAGCGTAGCTTGCCCATAAATCCACGATAAGAAGGCTTCTTCATATCACGGTAGCCATAGCTCTTGATAGGTTTCGAGAGAGACATAGCGAAATAAGTGTAGTTGCACGTAGCCCATCCGTTAGTGATACGGTAGCCCGTGAGCAGAGTGTCGTTCTCTACGCGTATGCTGCTCCAAAGCACCTTGCCGTCATAGTTGTATATTCCATGAAGCATGTCTATGATTACCCGACTGTCTGCTCCTTTTGGGAATGTATATTTATGAACACCCACACGCTGTGTAGCCGTGAGCTGTGCCTTGATGCCATAATCATCGAGCATCACCTCATAATATCCAGGAGCTGCTTTCTCCGTGTCATGTGAGAAACGTGAGCGGTAGCCGGCATCTGGATTGCTGGACGTGCCAGGATTGAGCCGCAGCTTTCCCGTCTGAGGCATGAGCATGATGTCACCAAGGTCAGAATGGCCCGTACCACTGAGGTGTGTATGGCTGAATCCGACGATGGTCTTGTCTGTGTACTGGTAACCAGCGCAGTACTCATACACCTTGCCTTGGTATTTTCCACCTACATTCTGTGGTATAGTGTCGGTCTCCGGGCTAAGCTGTATTATTCCAAACGGAGCACATGCCCCAGGGAATGTGTGCCCCATTCCGCCAGTACCTATCATAGGGTTGACCATAGCCGTAGGTTTGACATCTACGTTCTGCCCTGCCTTTTGGGCGGCCCATAGCATTGGTGTCACGATGGTCAATGCCATCGCCATGAAAAAAGTCCTTTTCATCATTTATTAATATGTGTGATTTGTGTAAGATTTGGCGTTATCATACGCAGCGCGTACTCTGCTGTCACTTGCTGTATTCCAGCGAACTGCGTTTCGGACGCTTGTAGCTGCGGTAGTCATCGAGCGGAATCTCCACGTCGGGTTCCGTTAGAGCCTTTGCCTTAGGCAATGACAGTTTTAGGTACTTTATATTCAGCCCACGCTCTATCCACTGATTCTCATAGTATGTGTGTATGCCGAGTATGGAGCGTGTCTGTGCGTCTATCGCGTCAGTATGATAGAGGTCATCCGTATTTTGCAATATGGGTAAAGCGTTGTGCTCTGCCATCAAGAGCGTGTACGTGTACAGGAAGTTGGAGTCTGTCTTCACATGCACCGTACCACCGTCACGCAGGAAGTGCTGATAGCGCATAAGGAAAAACGAGCTCGAAAGCCGCTTACGTGCGTTCTTCATCTGTGGGTCGCTGAACGTAAGCCATATCTCGCTGACCTCATCAGGCCCGAAGAAACGGTCTATTATCTCTATATTGGTGCGCAGGAATGCCACGTTAGCAAGTTTCTCCTCACGGGCTTGTGTCGCTCCCGTCCAGATACGTGCTCCTTTAATGTCTACACCTATGAAGTTGATGTTCGGGAACATGCGTGCCAACCCCACGGTGTACTCGCCCTTGCCACAGCCGAGCTCCAACACTATGGGGTTGTCATTTCCGAAATACGCCTTTCCCCACTGCCCCTTCATATCGAAAGGCACCTCATCAACAACAGAAAACGGGTATTGGAACACATTGTCATAACTCTCAAGATCGGCAAACTTTGCCAATTTTCCTTTGCTCATCTATTATGTGTGTATTATTGTTCTTGTCTACATGCAAAGTTACAGCAAATAGTGCATATTTCCAAAAGTCAACTACTATAATTTCACGCAGCATCGGCACACGCCCGACTCTACCTATACCCATGACTATCACGCACCTTACAAAAGCAATAAAAGGATACGCCATACACTGGCATATCCTTTTATTGCTTATACAAATATCTGTATATTAATCCATACATTACTCTGCTGCAGGAGCTGCCTCCTCTGCCGGAGCAGCAGCAGGTGCTGCGGCCTCAGCGGGAGCTGCCTCAACGGCGGGAGCATCCTCTGCTACTACCTGTACAGGTACCTTCACCTCCACCTCTTTGTGGAAATGTATTGTAGCCTCGTACTCGCCCACCTGCTTGATGTCGTGCATGGTGATAATCTTGCGGTCGATGTCAAAGCCCTTCTTCTTCAGCTCGTCTGCCACGGTGTTCTTGTTTACAGAACCGTAGGTCACGCCTGTTGCGCTCACCTTGGCGGTGATAACCAGAGCTACGTCCTTCAGAGCCTCAGCCTTCTTCTCAGCCTCAGCCTTGAGTGCGGCGAGCTTGTGAGCCTGCTGCTTCAGGTTCTCGGCGAGAATCTTCTTTGCCGACTCAGATGCAATTACGCCCTTTCCCTGAGGAATGAGGTAGTTACGGCCGTATCCGTTCTTTACATTTACGATATCGTTCTTGTATCCAAGTCCTATAATATCTTCTTTCAGTATAATTTCCATAATTGCCTTTCCTCCTAAAAATTATTTCATCAAATCGGTTACATATGGAAGCAACGAAAGCTGACGGGCACGCTTAACAGCCTGAGCCACACGACGCTGATACTTCAGTGAAGTACCTGTGATGCGACGGGGAAGTATCTTACCCTGCTCGTTGAGGAACTTCTTGAGGAACTCAGGATCCTTGTAGTCGATATACTTAATACCGCTCTTCTTAAAACGGCAATACTTTTTCTTCTTCGTATCCACTGAAGGTGGAGTCAAATAACGAATTTCTGATTCTGCTGCCATAGCTTAAGCCTCCTCTTTTTTACTTAATTTGTTACGACGCTTCTCGGCATACTGTGCTGCATACTTGTCGAGCTTCACAGTCAAGAAACGGATTACTTTCTCATCGCGGCGATAGCCAACTTCAAGAGCATTAACTACAGACGGCTCTGCCTTGAACTCCAGCAAGCAGTAGAAGCCAGTAGACTTCTTCTGGATAGCATAAGCCATCTTCTTCAAGCCCCAGGCCTCCTCATTCAGAATCTCTGCGCCCTTATCGGTAAGCAGTTTCTTGAATTTAGCGACCGTTTCCTTCATCTGTACATCAGACAAAACGGGAGTCAAAATGAATACGGTTTCATATTGATTCATACTGAATAATAAAAATTAAATTAGTACTTTGCTTTAAAAGCGGTGCAAAATTACTGCTTTTTTCTCAACTACGCGCCCTATGCGAGCAAATTCGTCACATAAATTAACGTATTTTTGCACTACTCGACTGTTTTCCCCTGTCATCACAGCCTAAAAGCCATGTAGATAGAGCTTTCACTATCTGAAACTGAGGGACAGAAGCAGCCACAATCATCTCTTGGCATCAGCTACATTTCCTCCGAGTCAACACACTAACTACTTCTTGCCATGCAGAGTCTTTTCTGCTGCCTGCCAGAACCAGTCGTCATCATTGGTATCCTTGCCGCCGGGATGTGCGCCATCCATGCCCACGGGCATAAGTGAGATGTACTCATCGCCATCTTTAAGAGGGCCTCCTTCTATATCCGCATCTGAGTGAAGGTGCGTGGAGAGGTAGTACAGATTCTTAGCCATATAGTTGTCGAGATAATCTTCCTTGGTCTGCTTGTTGCGGTTGTTCCAGTTGGCGTCAGGATTTATCGCCAACGGCTTACCTTCACGCAACCGCTCGCGCACCTCGCGTATGCTGAGCAGCACACCGTGCTCATCGGTCACCCAGGTATCAAACGTCGGATCCATCCACAGCCATTTGCCCATGCTGCGGCTCCACACCATCGTTATCACATGGCAGTCGCCATCGGTGTCGTAGGCACGCGGCTGACAAGTGACGAAGCGCGACGGCCACCCCATGGCCATATACAACTCCGACAGCACGTCGGCGAGCCCACGGCAGTTGAGTCCGCGCTGCTGCTTCATACAGGCTGCGTACAGGTCTATGGCATTATGCGCCGCTCCATCAGGATATCCTCCTGAGCCATCATGGCTTATAGTATTATGAAGCCAGTGCATGACGCGCTTCATCTTATCCACATCGCTGCCGCCACCTGCTATGCTGTCGAGACGGAAATACTGGCGTATGCGCTTCATGCGCTCATCAGATGCCTTGGCATAAGTGAATGTCTTACCGTCCGTATAACTGCCAGGGCGGTATGGGTTGCAGTTGCGCAAGATATACAGGTAATCGCTTTGCTCACGCAGTTTTGGCAGCAAGGCGCGGTAGCCAACGGTATTGCGTATATTGTCAAGGTCGTGGTCGGATATCACATGACCGTACCGGCACTTCTCTTTGTCAACAGCCATCGACAGATAGCGCAAGGCTATCGCAGTGTCTCCTGCCATGGAGAATCCACAGGCAAGGTCGTACGCCAGGTCATCCAAGGTGCCCACAAACTTACCAAACGGCCCTTTATTAGCCTGTTCCACCCGCTCCACTATCTTGCGATTCAGTGCCTCACCATCGCCGTCGCCCCTCAAAGACATGGACGGCAGGAAATCACGGTTGTTGCTATATACCACACTGCCTTTCGTGTCACACTTCTTCAGCAGCGGACATCCCGGTGCGTCGCTCAACCCCGATAGCAACACCATGCCGCCAAACTCCACTTTCTCAAGCAATGGGCAGTCTTGGGCCACACCAGGGCCGCCTGTCGTCAACACGTCACCACGAAACAGCACGCGGCGCAACGACGGAAGCCGATAGCAGAACCAACCGTCTATATGTGCAACCACACCGCGCACTTCTACCGTCTCGAGCGACTTCATGTTGCTTATCCTGTGATAACCTATATAACCGATGTTGTTGAACATAAGCACACGGAGACTGTCGCACCCGTGCAGCGACGTGAAGTCAAACGAGACTACATCTGCAGGAAATCCCACTTCGGTGAGCCTTCGGCAGTCTGCCATCACGCTGTCGCCCGTCACAAGATTGTCAGGCAGCAGCACCCTGCGCACATCCGACGCATATAGAGCCTTGGAGTCTATGGTATCGGTACTCTGCGGGAAGGTGAAGTCGTCCAATTTTGAGCCAGCGAAAAGCCTTGCAGGAAACACGTTGCCGCCGAGAACTGTCAACTTCCTGCCTCTGACTTCGGCATAGGGCTCACCGCCAGGCACAAGAGTCGCATCCGACATGTCAAGCCGTCGGAGCCGTCCACCGGTAGGCTTGCCGTCTACACCGACCCCTGCCATGGCACGCAACAGGCGCAGGTCGGCACCGTTCAGGGGGCCAGACACCACGAGGTCGGCAATTCTCATCTGCTGACGCTTGCTTATCTTCTGCTGCAACGTGCCGGGGACACTGACATTAACAACCTTTGTCCGCGCCGTCATCGTACAGCAGAAAGCAAGACAAGAAAGTATCAGCACTATGTGCCTAATGTTGTTCATTATCATATTGTATGTATTGATTTTGTTGATGCGTTACCGCCATTTGCCTTATTTTGTGAGCATGGCCACCACGTATTTCACCAGGATATAGAACAGCACAAACGCGACTACCTTTATCACTGTATTCCACGTGTTCGTCTTTTTGATTTCAGCAAAATGCGTTTTCAAGTATTTCTCCTCCCTATCGCGTGCATCCTCGTATGCCTTCGCCTCCACACGTCTTATCTCGTCGCCGTCCTTCGCCAACAGGGCATCAAGCCGCGACGCACACTTGCGATAGAAGGCATCGTCCTTACCACGCACCATGCCGAGATAGTCTATCTTTCCGCGCAGCACGTGCGCCATGTGTACGTGGCGGCGATGCCCCTTAGTCTTGCCATGCTTCGCTTTATAATGCGGATAGGCAGCACGGCACAGTTCGGCGTAGCCATAACGCTCCCATATATAAAGCTGTGAGCGAATCTCGCGCATATAGCCGCGTGTGGTGTTCACCTTGTCCGTGACGTTGAGTCCCGTCACCTCCTGCCGCTGCTGTCCTCTGCGCTGAAGGCGCGTTTTCTTCTCGTTCAACGTGAAGCCATGACTCTCCACCACGGCCCTCACCCGTTGGAAGAACTCACCGTCGGGCACATGCAGCAAGTCCTTGTCAGAACTGAAGGTCATATCATCGGCATAGCGGCTGTACACCACTCCATACCGTTCGGCAAGCTCTGCCAACCGGCTATCCATCTCCGCACACACCATGTTTGAGAGTATGGGCGATGTGGGGAAGCCCTGCGCCAGATGCTTATGCCCGTCACGGCATATCACGCACAGGTTGGCTACAAGCCCAGCGGCATACTCCGAGAACCCATAAGGCTCGCCCATAAGACAACTCCTCACCTGCTCGAATGTGATGCTCGGGAAGAAGTCGTGTAGGTCTATGTTCAGCACAAACGTCTTGCCAACATGCAGCCTCGCGTTGTCTACCACCGAACGCTTGGGCACGAAGCCGTACGCCCACGGCGTAGGCTCATAGATAGAAGTGAGTATGTCGTTAAGACTCATCAGCAACTCGCGCATGCGCCTCCTTGGGGCCGTGAGTTGTCGCCAGCCACTGTGCTTCTTGCGTATGGAGAAGTCATCCTCACGGCTGAAGCGGTTGTTCACACTGTCGGCAAAAAACAGTATCTGCTGGTCGCGGTACTGATAATCCGAGTTGTCACGGCCGTCATAATAATGGAAACGTCTGCCGTTCACATTCTTGTGAAAGGCATCATTGAGCATGTCGGTCAATGGAGACACTTCGTCAGCGTGCGCAGTGTGGCTACATAGTAGGCTTTGTCCGTATCAGGTGTGTATAAAAAGGAAAGCCGGACCAACCTCTTGTAGAAATCTACTTTTAGTTGTCTCCCAGACAACTAAAACATGACATTGCTTTAAAACAACTCCGGCGAATACGCCAGACGCGCCTTCTAAATATCTACGATTCCAGACGACCATCACTGATGCGCCTTCAAGGCTGAATCCGACTTTTGTTGGTTTCTGTCCGCAAATGTAGTGTATTTATCCGTAACCACAAAGGTTTCGCACGAAAATTTTTGTCTGCCTACAAATATCAGAATACGTATTTATGCAAAGAATTGGATATACAGTGCCCGATGACCAAGTGCTGTATATCCAATTCCCGATATAATCTATAATGTAAGCATGGGGGCAATGCCCCCTCAGCTTGTGCTACGCGTCAAGCACATCACTCACCCGTAAACTGCCCCATGAACAGTATGGCACCGTCAGCACGGTCTGTTATGATGTAGGCAAACGGGCGGTTGGCATGGAACGAGACCCTCTTGGGCTGCTCAGGCTGCAGGGCAGACATCGTCATGATGGCCGCCGTGACGGCTGCGGCCTTCGTGCCGCGCTCATTTACTTCTATCTTGGCTTTCTGCAACATCTTCGACACATGCATGTCCTGCTTGCACATATTGGAGAAATCGGCCTTGCCCGGCATGAACATGGTAGGAGCGCCAAGCTCACTTATCACGTCGTTGAGCGGAAGTTCCGTCTCAGTGGTGAAACGGGGTAGCTTCAAGTCTACCAGGCAGTCGGTCATAGCCTTGTCTATGGCGGCAAGGTCCTTGCTGCTCATGGGTTTCATCACATCGCTTACCGACAGGCCGTTGTTGGGCAGAATCACAGTCATGTCATAGTCTCCGTTGCCGTAAGGCAGGGACACGGCAGCCAGCTTGTCATTCGACATATAGCGGAACTTATGCTCCTGGTGCATCATCATCACCTTCTTTATGTCGCGAGTGTAGCCCTGGAAACGCTCCTGACGTGTATCGTCAGCGTCAAACTGATTCACCCAGGTATTGTTGAAGTATATGGCGTTCATCACATACGACACGGCCGACGGGTCAGTAGAGTCTATGATACGTGGCACCATGCCATTGGTCTGCTTGGAGCACCACTCATTGATGCGACGCACGGCCTTCGATGAGGAGAAGTCCAACGACTCCATGCCGGCCATATAGTTGTCTGTCACGGTGCGGCTGAAGCCTTCCTCTATCCTCACATTCTTGTTCACGGCCATGTAGTTGGCAATGCTCAGTACGGGCGACTCATCGGAGCCGCTGCCTTTCTGCATCATCACCTTATAGTAGTTGTTTACCTCATCGAGCGACAGTCCGTTCGCCTTTATGGCCTTCAGTATCTCATCTCTCGTGGCTCCCTCAGCACCATTGGCAAGCATACCCATCAGGTAGTCTATGCTAAGGGGCGACACCACCTTGGAGTCGAACCCCGAAATCTTGCCGAACAGCTGCAGCGCGAAGTCGTTGTTGTTTGCCGTCAATGCCCTCTGCGCGTCAGACAGAATAAGGAATCCGCGGTCTACCTCCGCCATATTGTTACGCGACACTACCATGTCATTTGATGTCTTTTTGCTTGATGAGCACGATGCCGAGACGAGTGCCACAGCAGCCATCACCACGATTGGGAATAACTTTCTTTTCATATTCTTCAAATTCTATTTTCATTATAGGAAATGAAAATATCGTAAGCATATTGTATATGCGTTCGTCTATTTAGCATACGTTAACACCTCGTGCGGCCTCCGAGGCACATACCTCCCCTGCCGCCACCAAGGCACAGGCATCACTTGTGTTTCTGGCCGGCCACATATCCTACGGCTCCCAAAAGTATCAGGATGAGCCCGATGATGTTCACTGAGTTTCTGTTGCAGACATCAAACGCATAGCTCATCAGCAATACGGCCACACCTATATATAATGGGTATATGCTGCACACGCTGCGTATGAGTCCGCACACCTTTTTCCTATCCATGGCTGTATGACTATTGTATCAGCTGCGCGACAGGGTCTGCCGCGCTCAGATTTTCAGTTCCTTGAGTATGGACGTTATCTTCTGCAGCGTGGTGAGCCGTGTGGGCACCAGCGGCAGGCGCAGTGCGTTCTCTATGAAGCCCATCTCGTGCAGCAAAGCCTTCACGCCTGCGGGATTGCCATCGACGAACAGCAGCGAGTACAGCTCCGTGAAGCGGTGGTGTATGCGGCGTGCGGCCTCATACTCGCCATTGAACTCAAGGCGTATCATGCGTGAGAACTCCTTTGGCAGGGCGTTGCCGATGACTGATATCACGCCGGCAGCACCGCTTGCCACCATAGAGAACGTGAGGGCATCATCGCCGCTTATTACATCAAAGCGGTCGGGCTTGTTCTTTATTATCTCGTCTACTTGCTCAAGGCTTCCGCTCGCCTCCTTTATGGCCACGATGTTGGGGCAGTCATTGGCTAGACGCACGGTAGTCTGCGACTTCAGGTTTATGCCGGTACGCCCGGGCACGTTGTACAGCACCACAGGCAGCGGACTCGCCTCCGATATGCACTTGAAGTGCTGGTACAGTCCCTCCTGTGACGGCTTGTTGTAATAGGGGCACACACTCAGCACACCGTCTATACCCGACCAGTCTGACGACCTCAGCTCTTCGACCACGGCACGCGTGTTGTTGCCGCCGCACCCCATAAGCACTGGCACGCGGCCTTTGTTCACGTCTACCACAAGGTCTTTTATCGCTGTCTTCTCTTCTGCCGACAGACAAGGGGTCTCGCCCGTAGTAGCCAGAATGCACAAGAAGTCAGCGCCATTCTGTATCTGGTACTCCAGAAGCCGCTGGAGCGACCTCATGTCTACATCTCCGTTTTGAGTAAATGGGGTTATCAAGGCAACGCCTAATCCTCTGAATATATTTTGAGCCATAATATGCTTGATATTTTTTTAAACACTTTGCAGCCAACCGCCAGGCCACGGCCTCCCCGAGGCGCAGTGCCCGTCATCATTGGCGGATGCAAAGATACTACAATAAAATGACATTTCAACACATACGAAGCAATAAATACTTCTTTTCACCAACAAAATGCCGTCATTTGCTTCCAATATACAAGAACAGCATACCGAGCATGACGAAATACAAATCTACCAGCTTGCCGCGAAGATTCTTCTCATGAAACAATGCCGCGCCGAAGAGGAAGCTCACTATGACGCTTCCACGGCGCACCATAGACACTATGCTTATCATGGCGTCGGGCATGCTCAGCGCGTAGAAGTACAGGAAGTCGGCCGTGCTCAGAAACACGCTTATGAGCACTATGCACCAATGCCAGCGCAGTGGTGCCGACTTATGGCGCGAGGGCCACCACACGAGCAGCAGCACGCAGCCCATCATGGCGCACTGGTAGAAATTGTACCAGCTCTGCACCGCCATACGGCTAAGCCCGAGTCCGCCCTCTGCCTGCGGAGTCATTATGTACTTGTCGTACAGTCCGCTCAGCGCACCGAGCGCGGCGGCCAGCACAAGGAAGAATATCCACCTGTTGTGCTTGAAGTCTATGCCCTCTTTCTTGCCACTGCGGCTGAGCAGGAAGAACGACACCGCCGACAGCCCCACTCCTATCCACTGGTACATATTGAGATGCTCGCCAAACACCACTACGGCTCCCACGAGCACCATCACAGGCCGCGTGGCATTGATAGGCCCCACTATGGTTATGGGCAGGTGCTTTATGGCCATGTATCCCAACGACCACGAGCTGAGCACTATCACGCTCTTGAGCACTATGTATTTATGCACGTCCCACCCGTACTGCCCCACGTAGAGGAGCGAGCCGTCGGCTATGCCTCCACAAGCCGATGCCACCACCAAAGGCAAGAATATCAACGAGCAGAACAGGGTGTTGAGAAAAAGCACTGGTACTACGGCGTTGTCTCTCAATGCCATCTTCTTGAACACATCATAGCAGCCCAGCAGGGCTGCCGACATGAATGATAAAATCAGCCACATACAATCTATATACGCATTAGTCCGCAACATCTCTAACCAAATATTTCATAACAGCATGGGCAACTCTCTGTCGCCGGCATTTCCATCCGCGCCGAGTCTACTGCCCTGTCTGGTGTTGCGGTACAAAACGGACGGCCCACGGCGCTACACTACAAAAGTACGAATAAAATATGAGATACAAGCATTGCCCAGCTACATAATACCACCAAGAACGCATTTTGACATGATTCCGCATATGTCAGGGAAACCTATTCCGACACGTTCCGTCGGCAATTACCACGCCTTCCATACGCAGCCCGCAACCACACTGATACACAGTATGTTGTAAAACGGCCCATTTCGCAGTGTATTTCGGCCCATTTCATCATGCGAAACGGGCCGAAACACAATGCGATTTAGCCCATATCGCAGATTAAAGAGGACGGGAACTTTTTTATACAAAATTGTTTTCGAAAATCAGCCTACAAAAAAAGACAGATCCGTCAACTATAATCAGGTCAGGCCAGATGATTTTGTCAATAAGTTTACTGACTATAAAGTTTTTGTTATATCTTTGCCATAGGATAGGCTATCCCCTGCAATTGAAGTGAATTACGGAGCATAGTAAACATTTTTAATATAAGCACATGACAACAAAAAACATAATACTCGCTGCTACTGCGCTGATGACGATATGCGCATGCACGTCAGACAAGGACAAAGAAGAGATAGAGAACACAGCCAGAGATTTCGCATCATGCTACTTCGGCTGCCATTTCGACGAGGCTATAAAGCTATGCGACAAGGAGTCGAGGAAATGGATAGTGTTCACGGCGACGAACATATCTGATGACGACCTCACAGTACTCAACTCATCCGAGACGATGCCACAATACGACGTAAAGGATGTGTCAGTAGATAATGACAGCACTGCCACGGCCATTGTGGAGGCAAAAGAATATATGAGGGCTTCGGACATAGACACTACGGCCGTGATATCGCCAGAGGACACCTATACCTTCAAGTTAAGAAAGAGAGGAGGAAAGTGGTTGGTGTCGCTCGACATGGTGCCGACACCAACCAAGAAATAATGCTGACAGACAGCCTCATGATGCACAAGGGGCGCGTGGGGCGACTTGTCAGAACGGCATTCCCACAGCGAAATGGAATGCCATGTCGCGGCTAAGGCGTGGATTGGCGATGGGATAATGCTCCTTTGAGTTGGAGTAGGCAGGATTTACCGCCTTCATGCCGAAGTCGAACCGCATAACGAAATAGTCGAAATTGAGCCGCAAGCCTATGCCATAGGCTACGGCTATCTGCTTATAGAACTCGTTGATTTTGAACTGTCCGCCAGGCTGGTCGGCATAGTTGCGCAGCGTCCAGATGTTGCCCGCGTCAACGAAGAAGGCCCCATTGAACTTCCAAAACAGGTACGTGCGCCACTCCACATTAAGATCGAGTTTCATGTCGCCAGTTTGGTTGATGAAGTCTATGCGTCCATCGGTGCCCCTGAACTTTCCAGGGCCAAGCTCACGCACACTCCATCCACGCACTGAGCTTGCACCACCCGAGAAATAACGTTTCTCGAACGGCAGCACGGTGCTGTTGCCATAGGGATAGGCTATGCCGAAATCGGCATGCATGGCGAGCGTGTTCTTCTCATCAAACGTCACAATATGCGTGAAGTCGAAGTCGAACTTGGCATATTGCGCGAAAGCTATATTGAAGAGGGTGCGCTGCCCGAAGGAGTTGAGGTGCGTGCCAGCAAGAGACGATATGCCCTTGAGCAGGTTGCCGGCAGTCTCTACATTCAGTCGGAGCACATTCACATTATTATTGTAAGTGAGGCCGAAGCCGAGTTTCATGATGAACAAGTCCTCATAGTTGTACCGCAGTATGGCATTTCTGTTGGATACGTCATCGAGATAGTCCTCCTTGAACTTGGCCGATATCCACGGCATATACACATAGTTGAGGTCGAGCAGGTCAAGCCTGTATGACGTGTGATGATGTGGTTCGCCCCAATGGTAACGCCATGTGGAGGTGAACACGCGGCGGTGAAACTCAGGCCTGTTCTGGAGGTTGTAGCTCAACGACAGCTCCGATTTGGCGTTGATATTACGCCTGAACGACTGCGACAGAAACGGAGCGAGGAACCGTGGGAAGAGCAGACGCGCCTCCACATTATACTCCTCATAGTCTTGATTCTGATAGCCCTCAAGCCCCGTGATGGCCTCAAAGGCCGCACGCCCCTGCAGACTGAACGTCTCGCTGCCGTGGAATATGTTGCGGTTCTCATAGGTAAGCGACACCGCCGCGCCCAAGTCGCCGGCAGTGTTGGTACCCTCGGGGCGGAGGGATATCTGGTTGGGCTTGTTCATGCTTATCTGTGCGCTGCAATCGAGCAGCGTAGTGTCGGGCAACTCACTGAACCTTATGTTGGTATAGCGCACTGCCGACAGCCGCGCGAAGTTGTTGTACGTGCGCTGCAGCGCCGCCGCACTGTAAGGCCGGCCTGTCTGCATGGCCGTATTGTCGCGCAGCACTCTGTCGCGCAATGGTATGCGCAGACCGTCGCCACTGATATAGTTGATGGAGTTTATGAAATAGCGGCGATGATTGGTGGGCACGCTGTTGTTATTGGCACGGTACTTATGCACATGCATCACCACGTCCACCACGCCATGCCCCGACGACGTGGAGTCGGCCTCAAACGTAATGAAATCCTTGTTGAACTTGTAGTACCCGTCATCGTTGAGCAGAGCGGTGACACGCTTGCGCTCCGCATTAAGCAGCTCCACAGAGAACCTGTCGCCTTTGCGTATCACGGGCTCACCCAGTCGGCCATCCTCAGACATCTGCCTGAGGTTGTCATCGTCATACACCGTGCTGAAACTGTTGACATAATAAGGCTCTGACGGATGCAGCACATAATTGAGCCTCACCTTGCGACCCCTCACGGTTTTCTCACACCTCACGGACGAGTCCATGTAGCCCATGCCGCGCATGGCATTGCTGATGTCGGCAGACGTGGCCGCAGACAGCAGCGAGTCGTAGGCTACGGGAGCTTCGCCCATATTGCGCAACACCCTGTTTATCCACTTCGTGGTGTCACGCCCAGACAGGCAGTAGGTAGCCATCGGCACCTTGAAGAGAGAGAACCACTTGGAGTTGGCCTTCTGGCGCACATATGGCATGTATGCAGAAGCATTGAAGTCCTTGCTGTCGGAACTGACACTTACTTTTGACAGCAGATACTCATCAGGCTCAAGGTACTTGGATGAGGAGCACCCACTTAATGCCATGACAAGAATGAGCATGACGACAACCGCCGCCATGCACACGAGTCTGCGCATGAGTCTCCTTATGGTTATAGTGTGTATTGTAAATATGTCTGTCGTCACGTCAAGAATATATAGCGGAAACAAATTATCATCATTATGCCCCCATGTGCCAAACAGCCAGCGTGCATGGCCCAGCCATCATACAGCATCGGGCACGGGCGGATATGATGCGACTCATTGTCCGAGACTGCAAAATTATGAAAAAAAAACGACTCCACCGACTTTTGCCTACCCAAATAAGCCATTGAGCTTATCCAGGGGCTTCTGATGAAGCAAAGACTGTCATGCTTATGCACAAAAGACAAACTTACTGTTTGGCAGCAAGATACTCCGCAAATATTCTCGCAGCACTCTCCACCTTGGCCGCACAGGGCCTCGTGCGGTAGTATTCGGCCGTGCGAGGCGAGGCCACATAGCTCGACTGAGCCTTGACTGAGCCTTTCAAGCCAAGTATCTCCGCACAGATGAGCGAGCCGTTCTGCTCTTTCGACTTAGCGAGCAGAGCCTGAACAGTCTTGTAACACTCCGACTTGCCTTGCCTGTCGTCACCATCTGTCTGCCCACAGTCGAGACCGACGAGTATGACAAGAGCTGACACCGCGCCACACATCATGCGCATGCGCCCCACTCCGCCGCCGAAACCTGCGGCTATGCGCTTGGCCATGGCATCATCAAGTCCGTATATATCAGCAAACGCCGCCACCACCGACTGGCAGCAGCCATAGCCCTGCATGAAATTATCCACAGCCTGACGCACTCTTCCTTCAAGTGGGGCAGGAAGATGCCCATACGTATCCTGCTGCCGGATGATGGCATTAAGCCCGGCCTCATACTGCACCGCAGACTTGAACAGAATGGCGTGCATACCGTAAGCCCGCGCCGCCTCCACATTCTCTGTCTTGTCATCGGCAAACACACACTCCTCCGGCTTCAAACCGAACCTGCCGCAGACGCGCTCGTATATCTCACGCTCCGGCTTGACGACATGCTCCTCAGAGGAGATGACCTGCCCATCAAGCAACTGGAAAATGTCGTACTGACGCATAGTGTTGTATATGCGGCTGCCCCAGTTAGTGAGTCCATACAGCCTGTAGCCGTTGGCCTTCAACCTGACGAGCAAGTCGCGCATACCCTCCATCTCGCCGATGACGAGATCGGTGTAGCGTTCGCCAAACAGTCCTATCTCGTCTCTCCACTGCGGCATGGCCTCCTGCATGTCACGGATGATATGCTCAAACGTGCTGTCACCACGGTCTATCTTCTCATTCCATTTGTCATCCATGAGATGGTTATAGAATTCCTCTGCCTGTGCATGGCTTGCGAAAAAGCCGTCTATCACACCAAAATAGTCGTAGTCGACAAGTACCTTTCCGAAATCGAAAATGAGGTTTCTAATCATAAGCATTGCATTACATAAGTTACAGATAGACGTGTCAATGACACCTGTCACGCCCCCTGGGCAAATAGTTTCCACAGAGGTGCTGCCATAAGGCTCTGCCATATCTCATTGCGGAGGAGCATATCGCGTACTTCCTCACGGGTGAAAAGCCTCACCTCCACATCCTCACCTTCGTCAAGGTGCTGGTCAGACAACAGCTCCACGCCACGTGCTATATAGCAGTGAGTGATATTGGCGTTGGTGCTGGCATTGGCAGAGAGATCCATCCAATGAGTCCACTCGCCCCCACCGAACCCTGTCTCCTCAAGCAGTTCGCGCTTCGCGCTCTCCATAGGCTCCTCACCCTTCTCACACACACCGGCACAAAGTTCGTTCACGGTCTTGCCCAAAGCGTAGCGATACTGACGAACGAACACGAACTTCCCGTCTTTCGTTATGGCGATAGTGTTCACCCAGTCGGGATACTCCAACACATAGTACTCATCTATCACCGCGCCGGTAGGCAACTCCACTTTATCTACACGGGCCGTGAGCCATGGTTTCTTATACAAATAATGGCTTGAAAGCGTGCGCCATTTCATGTCTTTATCTCGCATCTGTTATAAAAATTTTCATACATATAGGAAATTTCATATTGCTATCATCATCACCATAGCGAAGCAATAATGAGACCTGTCTGAGTCGAAGAAAATGAGCCATCTACTGCTGTACTAACGAATTTATCTTCTCTTCAGTCAAACCTGTAATAGACACAATCTGGCTTATTGGGAAATTCTGCGACAGCATTTTCATTGCAATTTCCATGCTGCGTTTTTCTGCTCCTTCCTCCAAGCCTTCGGCTCTACCCTCGGCTCTACCTTCTGCTCTACCCTCAGCCTTTCCCTCGGCCCTTCCCTCAGCCCAACCTTCATCACGACTTGTATCCAGTACACTACGCTGATAGCGCAGAGACTCCATGTGACGGATATAATCATTGCGCTCGATTGTAGACAATGAGTCTATGCGCAAGCACTCACGGGCCTTACTGAGCCCAGGAGCAGTGGCCGATGGGGCGATGCTTCCTGTCTTCAGAAATTCTATCCACTCATCAAGTGGAGTCGTGGCTTTCTTGTCAAAGTCGTTGACGCGAAGAACATAATATTCAGGAAACAGGTCGCCAGCTTCCTTGCGTTTCAGTACGCCCTCACCTTTGCCCAATCCGAAGAACCGCTCGTTCTGCCGAACCGACAGCTTCAGAATGTCGTCTTTCTGATGGAGTCCACGGAAATAGGTCTTGCCATGATACACATAATCGCTGCCCTGACCAAGCTCAAAATACACAATGTTGATACTGTACACCTTGCGTACCTTGTCATAGTCGTTGCCAAGTTCTATGTAGTCGGTTATCGCCTTTGACACGCCGTAAAGCATACGGTGGAAATATGTCAGCTCACGGTTGTTCTGAATCTCTATGATGGTAAGCTCGCCCTTGTCGCTTTCGGCAAGTACGTCCACACGATTGAACTTATCCTCCTCGGTCTCTTGATTTGACTCGCTATCAAGAAATTTTATGATTTTAAACTCGCGTCCAAGCAGCGATGTCATCAAGCCCTCAAGCACAGCATGGTTGGCCTTGTTGCGAAGCAGACGCTTCATAGCCCAGTCGAAACGTATGTAGTTGTCCATATTTTGATTCCTTTCCCGCTATAAAATATTTACAGATGCAAACTTACATAAAAAAGGCGAATTACACACCAGTTTTATAAAAAAAGTTGAAAATACAGCCATACATAGCCTTTCAGATGCTTATGCTATCGCCCGTATTTAAGCGCTACGTCAAAACCACAAACGTGGTAGAATTGAAACAATATTTTCAGAGGATTGCTTGTGTATGTCAAGTATTTTGACGAATTTTGTACAGAAGTTGTACATCCGCTGATTAAATGTCAAACACATTACATACGATTATAAGCTATACGGCTTTTACCCATATTATCAATTCCACCAACGGATACCAGGGTTCACTATAAAACGATACTATACAATGGAAAAGAACAAGCAAAGCGACAATACCACAAAGTCATCCTCCAACAAAACGACCAAATCCAACAAAAAGAAAAGGAAAAAGACTGTCATCTCTCACATAACAAGACCAGAAAAGATGACTCTGGAGGAATGGCAAATAAAACTTCGCCAACAGGCTTCTAAGACAGAGCGTTTCGTCATCAACAGTGTTGACGAGAAACTGTGTCCTGGCGAATACATAGTTCACAACCCTGAGAAAAGCAACGAATACAAGGTGGTGTATCGTGGTGCCAACAGCGAATGGAATTACTGTTCTTGCATGGATTTCAAAACTTCGAGACTCGGCACATGCAAACATATCGAAGCCGTGAAGAACTGCTTTATAGGTAAGAAAGGGACGCGCGTGCATCGTGAGATTCCGCCTTATACCTCCGTCTACCTCTCATACCGAGGCGAACGGTGCGTGAAGATTCGCATCGGCTCAGATAACAAGGACGCATACGAACGGCTCGCCAAAGACTATTTCGATGAAAACCATGTCTTGAAAGAGACCGCCTATACCCATATTGGCGATTTTCTCACACAGGCCAGACAGATCAGCGACACATTCAAATGTTATAAGGACGCCATTGACTTTATTGTAGACACCCGTGAGAAAGCGGCACGAAAGAAGATTGTAGAAAAGTATGATGACAAGAAACTCGACGAACTGCTGAAAGTCACACTCTATCCTTATCAGAAAGAAGGCATCCGCTTTGCCGCGAAAGCAGGTAAGGCTATCATTGCCGATGAGATGGGATTAGGCAAGACCATACAGGCAATAGGCACTGCCGAACTGCTAAGAAAAGAAGGACTTATCGGCTCAGTACTTATCCTCTGCCCTACTTCCTTGAAATATCAGTGGCGAAGCGAGATAAAGAAATTCACCGATGCTGAAGTTTATGTCATTGAGGGAAGCCACATCAAGAGAAAGGAAGCATACACTCGCCCCGAACCATATAAGATTGTCTCCTACAACAGTGCAGCCAACGACATCAAGATACTTGGCGGTCTGCAGACAGACATGCTTATAATGGACGAGGTGCAGCGATTGAAGAACTGGAACACGCACATTTCACGTTCCGCCAGAAAGATAGAGTCTGACTATTCTGTGATTCTGTCAGGCACGCCATTAGAGAACAAACTTGACGAACTTTACTCCATCGTGGAGTTTGTGGACAATTTCCGTCTTTCACCTTATTATCTTTTCAAAGAGAACCACATCGTCACAGATGAGACAGGGAAAGTATTAGGATATAAGAATCTCAACGACATCGGCAAACGGCTAAGCGACATCCTTATCCGTCGCCGCAAGAAAGATGTCAAGCTGCAAATGCCAGAGCGGATGGACAAAAATCTCTTCGTACCTATGACTAAGGAGCAGATGGCCATGCACCAAGAATGGAGCAATGGTGTAAGGATGCTCGTCATGAAATGGAGAAAGATGCACTTCCTCTCAGACAAAGACCGCAAGCGACTGCTGCTCTTCCTCTCACAGATGCGAATGGTATGCGACAGCAGTTATATCCTCGACCAAAAGACGAGATACGACACCAAGGTAGAAGAGTGTGTAAACATCATCAGCGACATTATCAGCGAGGAAGGAGAGAAAGTCGTGGTATTCAGTCAATGGGAGCGTATGACACGCCTTATCGCCAAAGAACTGGAAAGCCGTGAGATAGGCTTCGAATACCTACACGGCGGTGTGCCGTCTGAAAAGCGCAAGAATCTGGTGGACGACTTCATGAACGGGCCGACAAGCCGTGTATTTCTTTCTACCGATGCCGGCAGCACTGGCTTGAATCTGCAAGCCGCTGCTACAATCATCAACATAGATCTGCCCTGGAATCCCGCCGTGCTTGAACAGCGCATCGGACGTATCTACCGCCTCGGGCAGCAGAACAACATTCAGGTCATCAACCTCGTAGCCCCACACTCCATAGAGGAGGAAATGCTTGGCAAACTGCGTTTCAAGACCTCTATGTTTGAGGGTGTGCTTGACGATGGGGAGGATTCTGTATTTATCACAGATGATAAGTTCAGTAAGATGATGGAGACAGTCAGTGGCATTGTGGAAGAAGAGGAGGATACACCAACCGATACTGACACCAACGCAGAATCTTCCGTTTCTACCATATCCATTGATGAGGAAGAGAAACCAAAGACACACTCTAATAACGATGAGAGCAATGAAGCCAAAGATGAAGAAACGACTTCGCCAGAGGATGTTTCCATGAGCGTTGCAGACACTGTTATCCCCCAACCCTCTGTTGGCACGAAAGTCTTAGAGCAGACAGAAGCCAATGTTTCTGAAGAAGAAAAGAGCCATACGAGCAACACCTCTCATCAAGCACAAAGTACAAGCACATCTCATCATCCATCCCGTCCAAAGGACTTGGTCGCCCAAGGAGTCTCATTCCTATCAGGTTTGGCTGAGACCTTGAAGTCACCAGAAGCCACCGCTCAACTTGTAGACTCCATCGTAGAGAAAGATGAACAGACAGGAAAGACATCCATAAAGATACCTGTGGACAGCAAGGAAACGGTCTCCAACCTATTGAGCATCATCGGAAAACTTTTCGCGAAATAAAAGCGACATGAAATAGACCCTCTTATTACGAGTTGGCTGAATTAAAAACACGCATTTCACAACAAATGTAGCAATGCGCCATCGGGCCTCAGCCCACTAATTCCGCCAACTCGTATTATAACTTATAAATGCCTTCTTGTCAATATTAACCATAATTCATAGAGACTAATTTCTATACATTACAACACAGTTCCGAACTATCTGTATTCCTTATCCCATCTTCTATAAGTTTGCCTATAATACAAAAGAATCATCGGCCGTCTTGCTTTCACAGTGTCAAATCGTCAACTGTAGTTCCATTTGCAAACCTGTTTAAGTCTACATATTCACCTATGCCACGCAGATGACCACGCTCTGAGTATTGCCAGACATTATGCTTGCCATCGCCCGATACACTCGGTGAGGATTTGTAGTTGGCAATAAAGAGGTAGTAGCGGTTAAAGCTATGGCCCAACTCTTTGTTATAGAAGTGCTCGTTGCTGTATATTATCGGATATTTGCCGTAATGTTTCTTCACGAGTTCGGCAAACGCCCTCACACTGTCCTGCAGTTGCTCACCGTCCCATCTGCCCCTTATGCCATGTTCCTCCACATCCAGTACTGGCAGCAAATCTTGCTCACCTTTTCTGACCACACTTTTGAAATGCACGAACTGGGCTGTGGCAGAAGATCTGGAAGTGAAGAAATGGTAAGAGCCAACCTTCAAGCCGACCTTTCTCGCTTTCGCTATGTTTCTTCTATAATAGGGGTCAACATACCCCTTGCCCTCAGTAGCCTTGATAAACACGAACTTTATCCTCTTGTTCTTGGCCACCTCATTCCACTTTATTACTCCATTGTTTCGCGACACGTCTATACCATCATAATCGTCTTGGCTGTAAGGTTTACCCTTCAATCTATCGACAAAGACATTAGATACTGATGTAACCAATCCTAAAAGCCGTTTCACTTTATAAGGATTCACGACATACACGATGCCAAGCATTATTATGATGACACATATCATACCACCTAACGACAGTAATGTATATTTCAGACCTCTATTCATATTTCCTTACCCTCTACACTCATTTTCTTTTGAACACAAGCCAAGGCATAGAGCCATCACTTATCCCTTTAGGCACCTGCTCATCCATAGCTCCAATATCATGGCACACGCCATCGGCAGAGCGGTACCACGAGCGACTTATTCCGCCAGTGATATATATGGCATCCACAAAACCATATTCACGCAGGGCATCAGCAAAGTCCCAAAGGGTTTCCTTGTGGCGTGTCTCTATCAGATAGATACTGTCATCTGCCATACGTCCCAAGGCCCTGCGCTCCATCTTGCCATGGAGCACAAACCGCGTTGGCAACACACCATCAGACACGAGCACAAACTGACGGAAGAATGCTCCGCCGCGCTCTGCACAATAATCCTTGACCTTCTCGCTACGCGATATGCCAATGACCACATTGCCGTTTGCCATACCGCAATAGCCCACACGACTGCGGTCGGTACACACCACTTTTCCGCCGACAACGAGCGAACCGAGGTATTGCCCCGAAGCAGTATAGTCGGAGCAACGGGTACACAACATGACGTTTGTGTCTGTCGTGTCAGGCTGCGCGAGTGCAATCTCTGCCTTTAAGCCACTCAGCTTGTAGAAGTTCATTGCAACGCCAAGGATAGAGTCGCCCGTCATTACCACTTTGGCCATACTGTCACGCACTACTGTACGTTCCAACTTCATGATGTTTTCTTTCGGTGACGTACTGATGGGCACGCCGAAGGCAAAGAAATACCTGTAAGCAAGCCCCCCTCCAATAAGCAATACACACGTAGCCACAGCAGCTGCTACCGCAACCAGAGTCGTCAGCCATCTGCGGTGTATGGGCTTTGCGTCTGCGCCACCACCCTCCTCTATCGTTATGACGGGAGTCTCGCCAACAGCCTGTCCGGCAACCACATCAGGCTTTTCGTCTATAATGATAACAGGTTTCTTTGTCATATTCTTGTCGTTTGTCATTTTCCGTCCTCCATCTCCATTAAAGCCTTGAGTTGTTTTAGGGCCTCCTTGGAGGCTTTCAACTTGAAGTCGGCTTTCAAGCGGTTGCCCGAGAGCACGAGTTCCTGGCTGACGATATTTATAATATAGATATATTTTCTGTTCACTATCAGACTCTTGCCCACACGTATGAACATGTTGTCGGAAAGCCGCTGCAGCGTCTCGTCAAAGAAATGCAGCTTGAATGTCATCTTGTGCGGATTGCCATTAGTGAGGTACACGTCAGAATAGTTGCCATCGGCAGCTATAAACGCAATGTCATCGGTCTGTATGCGCACAAGTTCTGTGGATGTTGATATTTTCAGCCATTCCATATTTATATTCCCTTTTGTATGCAAACTTACATATTTTTTACGAGACCACAATACAACAATGCCGTTGTAATGTCGCAATAGCAGAAAAACAATACCAAAAGAGCGGAACTAATACTTGGCATAAATCATCACAGGCCTTCTCTTTGACGACTCTCTGTATATCTCCATCACTTTAGCCACGCAATTCCTCGACACCGTGAAGCAGCCACGGCTCTCGGAGCCTATCGGAATATACTTTTTCTTGCCGGAGAATCTCGTGACCTTGCCTGCCGAATGAATCAATATGCCACGTGTCTCGGCAAGATAATTGGTCTTGTCTAGTCCGCGAAGTCGAACGCTGTTCTTGAACTTCGCTCCCCTGCCAACCATTATATAACGCCCAAGACTTGAGCATCCACTGCCGAACTCATTGCTGAACTTCGGCTTAGCATCCGTGTTGCCCTTGCCACTGCCGTGCATGCAATAGCTGCTCATGATGCGCTTGCCTCGCTGCAAGTCGTATATAAAGAAACGTTTCTTTCCCGAAGGAATGGAGAAATCAACAAGGACATAATAGTCCGTGCTTGTACCCACGACGCTCGCAGAAATCCCTCACCTGAGAAAGATTCTCGCAATCCACCTTGCCGTACCATTCTTTCTGGCCGACATAGTTCTTATAAAAAGGCCGCGTGTACCTATTGTATATGGGCGGCAAGAACAGTACTATTCCCATTATCATCAAAGCTATCACGAAGCCAACAAACAACTTTTTCTTCATTTCCCGATTATTTATTTAAACATAATATCAGTAATGCCGCAACTCATCCTTATTGAAATGAAAAACCGAAACCCAAAGTGTGCTCTCGCCACCATCGAAGAAGAACCACGGATTGGACAGTGGATTGAGATTGCGCACGATGTGCTGTTCTCTTGCTGGAGTGTTGCCCTCAGCACACATTATCGCCACTTTCTTTCCTTTGCGAGCCACATCCACCACTATCATGGCATGCCCCACACTCTCTGGTTTACGGGCTGTATAGACAAGCACATCGCCTGGCTGCACCTCACTTATCTTGCGCGGCTCCGTCTCACGGCTTACAGAGAAAGTACTGCAACACCCGTATGCCTTCCTCAGAAATTTCTCCAAAGCCTTGCGCGAGCCACCTCCATGATACTGCAAGCGGTTGCCGTTGACATTCTGGAAGTGAATATCCGAGTAACGCCCCTGACTGAACAGATATTCAGTCCTAAGCCTCATCGTCATGTCGGCACACTGCTCGGCATTGCTCAGCATAGGCAAATCAATGACACCAGCAGACAGCCACTGATAGCGGGCATCACCACCTGTATAGTACTGCACCTTGCTCCCCTTCTTCTTCAACGGCAGACTGCGCATGAATTCCGCATAACGGCCTTCCACCCTCGTATATCCCCAAGGAGCGGATATGTCGCCAATACACTTGGCGTTCCAAGGATTACTCGTGCGGGAATACCACCATACCACGCCAGCCACGACTACCATCAAGAGGAACAGATACCTCAATACCTTAAATACTTTCTTCATATTTTTGATTTCTTATCTTATTTACGAAATAATGCCCAGCATCCGGGTTTCGACACTGCAAATTTATATTCTTTCTCACATACCACCAATCCAACCGACCGCCATTGTACAAGATGCCTGACTTTATGTATAAAGTAGATTGAAGTTAAAGGTTCAATGGCAAAATCACAAAAACATTGATACTTGCATCACTATTTCCTCCTCAAACATTCGTGTTCTCACAAAGAAAGCGTAACTTTGCAAAAGTGAAGAGAATAATGTAATAACTGCTTAAATTGCAAAGACAATGGAAACAATCAACATACAACTTCAAGTGCCCAACACAGGCAAATACAGCATGGACGAATTCATAGCAAAGATAAAGGAATATGCCAATAGCTTGACCGTCTCCATCAAGAAGCCCAAGCAGAGCTACAAGGACATTTGCATGAGCAAAGAAGAGCAGGAGGCTTATGTGGCAGAAAGCCTTAACCGCGCCCTCGATGAAATGGAGGAGCATCGGAAAAACGGGACTAAGCCTATGACATTTGACGAATTTCTAAATACACTTGATTAGGAGGAGATGCCATGCATTTAGAAATTTTTGTTGAAAAGGAATTCAACAATCAGGCAAAACGCTTGTCCAAGAAATACCGTTCACTAAAAAATGACCTCAAAGTATTTAGGGAATCTTTGCAAAACAATCCCCTACAAGGCACCGACCTCGTCAACGGTGTCAAAAAAGTAAGAATGGCCATTGTCAGCAAAGGAAAGGGCAAGAGTGGCGGTGCAAGGGTGATAACATACAGCATTCGCCAAAATGCCGACTCCATTCAGATAGACCTGCTGATAATCTACGACAAGAATGAGATGCCCAACGTTTCAGACGACTTCATAAAGTATCTGCTAAAGAACAGGGACAATCTGAAATAAAGAATTCTACCTACCAACCAATACCATGCAGACAATCATGCACATCGGTAGACTCGTAGCCTTACACCCACATGCACAAGTCTCTTCAAATGGTTGAATACAAAACAATTCAAGTAGTTGAGAGCCATGTCCCAACTACTTGAAAAGTATGATTTGAATAATTGCTACTATACTCACATTAAATCATTCAATACTCGCCCCAAGCCTTGATGTCGATATCCTCAAGTTTCGTCGTGCAGAACGCGTAGATGAACGCGCTTGCGAGACGGGCGTTGGTGATAAGCGGCACGTTGAGGTCTATGGCAGCACGGCGTATCTTGTAGCCATTGGTAAGCTCAGAGCTTGTGAGATTCTTCGGTATGTTGACGACCATGTCGATGGTGTGGTCGTGCAACAGGTCGAGAGCCTTTGGCTCATTGCCCTCCTCTGAAGGCCACAGCACGTGGGTGTTCTCTATGCCGTTCTCCGTAAGATACTTGCTCGTACCACCTGTGGCGAAGAGCTTGTAGCCGTTGTCGAGGAGCATCTTCGCAGCGTCGAGCATGGCGGCCTTTTGCTTTGCTCCACCAGTAGAGAGGAGAATGTTCTTCTCGGGGATGCGCTGGCCTACTGAGAGCATGCTCTTGAGCAGGGCTGTATTGGTGTCGTCGCCCAAGCAGCCCACCTCACCTGTTGAGCTCATGTCAACACCGAGCACAGGGTCGGCCTTCTGCAGACGGTTGAACGAGAACTGTGAAGCCTTGATACCCACATAGTCGAGGTCGAAGAGGTTCTTGCTCGGCTTCTCAACCGGCAAGCCAAGCATGACGCGCGTTGCAAGCTCGATGAGGTTTATCTTCAACACCTTGCTCACGAACGGGAACGAACGCGAGGCACGGAGGTTGCACTCGATAACGAGTATGTCGTTGTCGCGTGCCATGAACTGTATGTTGAACGGGCCGTTGATGTGCAGCTCCTTGGCTATCTGTCGGCCTACGCGTTTCACGCGGCGCACGGTCTCGACATAGAGCTTCTGAGGCGGGAACTGTATGGTGGCGTCGCCAGAGTGAACACCGGCAAACTCGATGTGCTCCGATATGGCGTAGGCAATGACCTCACCGTTCTTTGCCACAGCATCCATCTCTATTTCCTTGGCATGCTCAATGAACTTGCTCACGACAACAGGATGATCCTCGCTGACGTTGGCGGCCAACTGCAGGAACCGCTTCAGCTCGTCCTCGTTGGAGCAGACGTTCATGGCGGCACCCGAGAGCACGTAAGAAGGACGCACGAGCACAGGGAAACCAACGCGGTCGATGAAGCGGTCGATGTCCTCCATGCTTGTCAGCGCACTCCACTCAGGCTGGTTGATGCCGTTGTTGGTAAGCATCTGCGAGAACTTGGCGCGGTCCTCGGCGTTGTCTATGTCCTGAGCCTTGGTGCCGAGGATTGGCACGTGCTGCTCATCGAGACGCATGGCGAGGTTGTTAGGTATCTGTCCGCCCGTAGATACGATGACACCGTAAGGAGTCTCAAGGTCAATGATGTCCATCACACGCTCGAACGTGAGTTCATCGAAGTAGAGACGGTCGCACATGTCGTAGTCGGTAGACACGGTCTCGGGATTGTAGTTTATCATCACCGAGCGGTAGCCCTCCTTGCGGATAGTATTGAGAGCCTGCACGCCACACCAGTCAAACTCAACTGATGAGCCTATACGGTAGGCACCCGAACCGAGCACCACGATGGAGCGGTGGTCGTTCTCGAACTGTATGTCGCTCTTCACGCCAGCGTATGTCACATAGAGGTAGTTGGTCTGGGCAGGATACTCGGCGGCAAGCGTGTCTATCTGCTTCACGACAGGCAGTATGCCATAGTGCTTGCGTCGTGCGCGGACAACGAGTGAAGCCTTCTGCATGGAGTGCAGCTCGTCCTCGAGGCCCACGGCACGTGCTATCTGGAAGTCGGTGAAGCCGTACACCTTGGCAGTGCGCAGCAACTCCTTGTCGAGAGTGTTGATGTTGCACTTCTTCATCTCCTCGTCTATGTCGATGATGTGCTTCAGCTTCTCAAGGAACCACTTGTCTATCTTCGTAAGCTCGTGTATCTGGTCTACGGTGTAGCCCTTGTGCATGGCCTTGGAGATGACGAACACGCGCTTGTCGGTAGGCTCACGCAGGGCTGCGTCGATGTCCTCTATCTCAAGCTCCTTGTTCTCAACGAAGCCGTGCATGCCCTGACCTATCATGCGCAGCCCCTTCTGTATGGCCTCCTCGAAGTTGCGGCCTATGGCCATAACCTCACCGACAGACTTCATGGAAGAGCCCAGCTCCTTATCCACGCCACGGAACTTGGAGAGGTCCCAGCGCGGTATCTTGCACACTACATAGTCGAGCGCAGGCTCGAAGAAAGCACTGGTGGTCTTGGTCACGGAGTTCTTCAGCTCAAACAGTCCGTAGCCCATGCCGAGCTTGGCGGCAACGAAAGCGAGAGGATAGCCCGTAGCCTTGGATGCGAGGGCAGACGAACGGCTCAGACGGGCGTTCACCTCTATGACGCGGTAGTCCTCCGACTTCGGGTCGAAGGCATACTGCACGTTGCACTCACCCACGATACCTATGTGGCGGATAATCTTTATGGCCAGTGCGCGGAGCTTGTGATACTCCGAGTTGGTGAGCGTCTGCGAGGGGGCGATGACAATAGACTCGCCTGTATGGATGCCTAAGGGGTCGAAGTTCTCCATGTTGCAGACCGTGATGCAGTTGTCGTAGCGGTCGCGCACCACCTCATACTCTATCTCCTTCCAGCCCTTGAGACTCTTCTCCACAAGCACCTGCGGAGAGAACGAGAATGCCTTCTCGGCGAGCTTGTTAAGCTCCTCCTCGTTGTCGGCGAAGCCTGAGCCGAGACCGCCGAGAGCATATGCGGCACGTATGATGACAGGGTAGCCGAGCTCTGCTGCAGCCTTGCGTGTCTGCTCGATGTTCTCGCAAGCCTCACTCTTGATGGTCTTGACGTTTATCTCATCGAGCTTCTCCACGAAGAGTTCGCGGTCCTCGGTGTCCATGATAGCCTGTACGGGAGTGCCGAGCACCCTCACGTTGTACTTCTCGAGTATGCCCTGACGGTAAAGCTCCACACCACAGTTGAGCGCGGTCTGACCGCCGAACGAAAGCAGGATGCCATCGGGACGTTCCTTCTTGATGACCTCCTCCACGAAGTAAGGCTGCACGGGGAGGAAATAAATCTGGTCGGCAACGCCCTCGGATGTCTGCACGGTGGCGATATTGGGGTTGATGAGCACCGTCTTAACGCCTTCCTCGCGCAGAGCCTTCAGAGCCTGTGAGCCAGAATAGTCGAACTCGCCCGCTTCGCCAATCTTCAAGGCACCCGAACCGAGCAACAATACTTTCTTTATATTTTCGTCTTTCAT
>JALFIM010000150.1 GCA_022775985.1 Prevotella sp. | reverse complement strand
AGCGATAACGACAACCTTGCCCTTAACGTGGTCGCCAACCTTGAGGTTGGGATCAAGAGCATCCCAAGGATGAGGAGTGAGCTGCTTCAGACCGAGAGCTATGCGCTTCTTCTCGTCATCGAAGTCGAGGATAACGACATTTATCTTCTGGTCGAGCTGTACCACCTCGTGAGGATCGTTCACGCGGCCCCAAGAGAGGTCTGTGATGTGGATGAGTCCGTCCACGCCACCGAGGTCAACGAACACACCATAAGAAGTGATGTTCTTGACGGTACCCTCAAGAATCTGGCCCTTCTCGAGCTTGCTGATAATCTCTTTCTTCTGTGCCTCAAGCTCGGCCTCGATGAGAGCCTTGTGAGAGACAACAACATTGCGGAACTCCTGGTTGATTTTCACAACCTTGAACTCCATGGTCTTGCCTACGAACACATCGTAGTCGCGTATAGGATGAACGTCAATCTGGCTGCCGGGGAGGAATGCCTCGATGCCGAATACGTCAACAATCATACCGCCCTTAGTGCGGCACTTGATGTAGCCCTGGATAACCTCCTCGTTCTCGAGAGCGGCATTGACGCGCTCCCAGCTCTTGCTCAGGCGTGCCTTCTTGTGAGAGAGTACCAGCTGGCCCTTCTTGTCCTCCTGGTTCTCAACATATACCTCTACGGTATCGCCAACCTTCAGGTCGGGGTTGTAGCGGAACTCTGAAGCGGGGATGATACCATCGCTCTTGTAGCCGATGTTCACAACGACCTCTTTCTTGTCTACGGAGATCACTGTGCCTTCCACCACCTGATGCTCAGACACCTTGTTGAGGGTCTCGTCATAAGCCTTCTCCAGGTTTTCCTTGCTGACGTTTACATTACCACCATTCTCAAACTCGTCCCAATTGAAGTCTGCCAACGGTTGTACGTTCTTGAAATCTGACATAAAAAATTAAAGTTTTTAAAATTAATAAAGTTAGACTTTATGTTTAATATAAAATTCGAGGTGCAAAATTAGTGTTTTTTTCTCATAAAACGCTTTCTATCAAGATATTTTTTCAAAAACAGCATTATTTTCGCATAAAATAACGCCTATTAGCGGAATAAGATATCCCAAAATCCAATTTCATTGACCGTTTATCACGATAAAACGCTAACTTTGTGGCGCGAAATGCCCCATGGCCTCCATGCCGAATACGGGGGAAGCAGAGGAAAAAACTGAAAAACATTGTCAAAATATGAACAATAGGAAAAAGCATTACAGGAAAGGAGGCAAGAAAAAGTCCTTCAGTGAAATAATAGGAATAATATACTTTAGCATCTGCGTCTGCCTTCTTGCCTATACCGTTATAGCCATTCCTATATTATTAGGACTGCTGAAGGCGTATGGCGTAAAGACCAATGCTGTAATAACGCCCAACACTTCATCCCTGTTTCACCGCCATACGACAAGCTGTTATCTGTACGAATATCAAGTAAATGGTAAGACCTATGAGGGGAACTCACTTGTAGAAGAACGCGATTCGAGCAAAATAGGAGCAACAATTCAAATATTATACTTAGACTGGCTACCTTGGTTCAACAGGCCTGTATATTATTGGGATGATTAAAGACCGGCATATTTGCAGAGCGAAACAAGCCAACCAAGGATTCTGGCATCCTCTTGGAAAATTATCGAGCAGACGACCATACAAAATGGTACAATATCGTTATTTTTTCCTTCATCCACACGCCTTTAATCAAATATTTTATGTAAGTTTGCATAACAGCATGCCGCCGCAATGACGGCACAGCGCAAGCAAGTGTATGTCTGACGCTGTGCCGCGACAGGCTATTTTCCATAAAACGACTATGATAAGAATCAAGATAAACAAAGAACGAGCCATACTTTTAATCGTTATAGCCATAATAATCATAATATCCACCCTGAGCAGATGCTCATGCCATCAAGCCGACAAGCAGCAGGAGGACACCACTGCCTGGCAACGGCCACATATCAACGACTCACTGTCAAACGCGAGGTCGGCATGCGAGATGTCGGGCGAGCTCGACTCCATAATGGAGCGATACCTCAAGCGGTGGGAGATAAACGGTGCGCAGCTCGCATTCTCACGCAACGACTCCCTCATCTACGCCCACGGATATGGATGGGCCGACAAGGAGCGCGGCATACCCATGGAGCCTTCGCACATCATGCGCATGGCATCGGTATCGAAGCTCGTCACGGCGATAGGCATAATGAAGCTGAGGGAGATGGGCAAGCTGCGTCTGTCTGACCATGTGTTCGGTCCAAATGGCATACTCCGCGACACGGCTTACACCAACGTGATAAAAGACAAGCGGTACTTCGACATAACAGTGGAGCACCTGTTGCGCCACAAGGCGGGTTTCACCAACTATGCCGGCGACCCCATGTTCTCCACGCGCTACATCATCATGCAGAACCACCTTACCACCCCACCCGACAACAGGACGCTGCTGCGCATCGTGCTCCGCCGTCACCTTGGCTACACCCCTGGCACCTCGTCGCACTACTCCAACATAGGTTACACACTACTGTCCATGATTATACAGCGCAGGTCTGGCATGAGCTACGAGCAGTTCATGCAGAAATACGTGCTCGCTCCTGCCGGATGCTTCGACTTCCACATAGCCGGCAACTACTACAAGGACCGCCGCCACAACGAGACGAAGTACTACATGCACCAAGGTTCTGAGCCTGTGTACGAATACAACAACAGCGGACGGCAGGTGGTGAAGTGCTATGGCGAGAACGACATACCACGCCTGCTGGGTGCCGGAGCATGGTGTGCCTCAGCAGCAGAGCTGTGCCGGCTCATAGCGGCCGTTGACCTTATCAAGGCCAAGCCCGACATACTGTCGGACAAAAGCATAAGGATGATGACTACGGAAGCCGCCGACCACGGCTTCTCCTTAGGCTGGAACTTCACGCCCAATGGCAGGGCATGGACACGCACGGGGTCGTTGTCTGGCACGAGCGCACTCGTCATACGCTACCCCGACGGCCAGTGCTGGGTGCTGATGACAAACACCAGCACATGGAAAGGGCATGGATTCTCCAAAGACACCATGGCGCTGTTTGACAAGCTCCGCAAGAAGTTCACGCCACGCATGCCGCGCCGCGACTTGTTTGAGTAGCAGTCCTGTGCCAAGGCTACACCATAGTGGCAAACGCCCCTACGGTCTTGGCGCATGCGCGTGCTTGTATTTATAGGTATCTACTTTCTGCCTTATTCTCTTAGCCGTATAAGCAGGCAGAAAGCACAGTGCGAAGTAAGCCCACGACTTCAACGGACTGAAGTGCAGACACTGGCGATATACGGCCACATTATATCTCACCAACGACATTTTATTGCTCGACACCGAGTCGGTGCGCCTCCTGTAATATGCCAGCGGCTCCCTTATGCCATAGGCCACACGGCAATCGCGCGTGATGTCTATGAACAAGGCCCAGTCCTGACGCTTGCGTATCAGCGGCATATAGTACTTGCGGCCAAGAGCCCGCACGTCGTATATGGCCGTGAGGCACCCCACCTTGTTGTCGCGTTTCATCATGCCGAAGGATATGCGACGGGGCACAGTGTTCACGCCTATGACGTTGTCCTCACCATCGCAGATGTAATAAGACGAGCAGCACAGGGCGTAGCCGCCGCGCCGCATGGCCGCGAGCTGCGTGTCGAGCTTGTCGGGGGCCCATCTGTCATCGCTGTCACAGAAGGCTATATACTGCCCCTGCGCACGGCTGATGGCATCATTTCGCGCTGCGCCAGGCCCACAATTCTCCGTCAGAAACACCACCTTCACCCTGCTGTCCTTGCTGGCATAAGAGCGCAGTATGTCCTTAGTGGTGTCATCCGAAGAGCAGTCGTCGGCAATAAGCAGTTCGAGATGTCTATATGTCTGGTTCAGAATGCTGTCTATACTCCTTGCCAAGAATGGGCCGGAATTGTATGTCGGCATTATGACTGATACGAGGCCTTCTATCATCATTTGTTGTTTTGGACTGCAAAGTTAATAAGAATAATGTGAAACAGCAAAAGAACTCCCGATTTACTTACGCGCCAACCGCTTTTCAATACACATAGCA
>JALFIM010000149.1 GCA_022775985.1 Prevotella sp. | reverse complement strand
ATGAGGTTCACGGCATCTATGGCCACGAACTCACCCTCGGCCACATTGCTGTGGAAGGCGAGCTGCACGCGCTTGGCTCCCGCGAGTGCCGACAGGGGCACCTCACACCGCGTCCAGCCAGTAGTGCCGTCGGTGGTGATGACTGCCGACACGGGCTTGAACTCCGCGCCGTCGGTAGATGCCTCCACCGTGAGCGTAGATGTATTGCCAGCCGTGCGGTAGAGCCAGAACTCAAGGGCGGGGCTGGCATTCGACTCAAGCGATATAATCGGGGTCTCGAGACGCGACTCGCCAGCACCCTCGGCACCGCTGCTGAAGGCGTAGCCGTTGTCGCCGTCGTGCGACTGTATGGTGCCGTCATTGGCCATGCTCCATGTCACCACGTCGCTCAGGTGGCCCACCGACCAGTACGATGTGGCCGTGCTGCCACCTGCGAAGCTCTCGCTGAAGGCGGTGAGAGGCTTGCCGAGCGTTATGCCGAAGGGCACGTACACGGTGCTGCTGCCAGCCGACGACACGGCACGTATGGCACCGTAGTAGTATGTCTGGCCCGTGAGCAGTGTGGATGTGGCTGTATAGTGGTGGTCGGTGATGCCCGTCTTGGAGTCGTAGTAGCCTATGAACGAACTGTACACGAGGTAGTTGTACGTGAGCGCATCGGGGTTGAGGTAGCCGCCGTTGAGTCCCTTGTCGGGAGCATCCCACGTGATGTCGGTAGACATGTCGTCATCGGCATTCCACACGGCCTTAAGGTTGCGCACGTAGCCGGGCACGTCCACGCCGCCCCACACGTCAGCACTGACGGTGCGGCCGGGGTACTCGGCATCGTATGCCACCACGCTCACCACGTTGTTGCCATTGGCGAGGTTCACGGTAAGCGAGTAGTCTGCACCCGGCGTGGGCGCGTCAAAACGCTTCACCTCACTGTCGTTGACGAGCACGGATATGTGGTCGATGGCGGTGAGGGGCGTGCCGTTGATGCTCTTCACGGGGGCCTTGAAGCTGACATCGGCACGGAGCGAGCCTTGGTTGCCAGCCTTCACGTCAAGGGCGGTGACACCGTCGGGAGCGGTGGTGGGTATGTACTTCTCCACCTTCACCTCACCGATGTACAGACTCTGGAAAGTGCCGTAGCCGCTGCTGGCATGATGGAATCCCACGTTGTAGTTGCCGTCGGCCTTCACCTCCAGCAATGAGGAGTGCTCCACGTACTTCTCGCCGTTGACGGTATATGTGCCGAGCGGCGTAGTCATGTCACTTACGGTAGTGCCGCTGCCGAAAGCTGTCTCCAGACGCTCCACATAGTATGAGCCATAAGCCTTGGTCTTGAACGACAACTTATATATCCAGTCGGCAGAGAGAGCCAGCGGCGGCGTGATGAGCCAGTTGTCGGCGGCATCATTACCGTAGCGGTCCTCGCTGACGGCGGCGTTCTCCGCCCACTTCCAGTTCTTGTTGTCGCCATTGGCATCGATACATGTGTAGAGGTCGAGCGATGATGCGTCGCTGAAGTCCTCGACATACGGTATGGTCATGGCCGAACCGCACTCTATGGCATCAGACACGGCAGAGCCGCCGTCCTCAGTGGTGCATGACACCACGCGGTAGTAGTACTTGCCCATGCCCTCGGGCAGGGTTTCCTCGAACGAGGTGGCACGCAGCTCATCGGCCACGAGCACGTTGCCCGGGTAGCGGTACACCTTGTAGTAGAGGTCATCGGGCGAGAAATATCCGCCGTTAAGGCCAGTGGCGGGAGCCGTCCATGAGAGTTTGGCCTTCTGTCCGTCGAGGGTGAAGGTAAGTCCCGTCACTGCCGCAGGGAGGTCGTAGCCGGCGTATGTGGCCATCCATGCACGCAGTCCGAGCCCGGCGGCGTTGCCCACCTTCACCTCCACTTTGTGGTGGCCGGCGGGCATCTGCACCTTCAGGCTGTACTCCGCGCCGGGCTGCACGGCAGCAGTGCGGGCGTAGCCGGGCACGTAGTCGTAGGCCACCTCCACATCAAGCGCACCCGTGAGGGGCGTACCGTCTATGGCTACGGCAGGAGCCTTGAACGACACGGTAGCCTCCGTTCCGCCCGGCTCATCGTATGTCACCCTGAGGTCGGAGACGGCAGCCGGGGCGGCAGCGTCGCAGAAGGGTGCGGCGGTGTGCATGCCCACCACCTCCACGGTGGCTCCGTACTCCGACACGAGGGTGGCCTGACCCGTCTGGAGGTTCACCTCATAGAGTGCCGAACGCTTGCTGCTGTCCATCATAGACCAGAACATGCGGCCCGTGGCGGCATCTATGGTCGCGCTCTGGCTGTACTGCAGGCCTGTGATGCCTGTGCTGCCGATGAGCTTGCACTCGCCTGTGGCGGGCTCCACGGTGTAGAGACAACCGTCGTCGGCTATGGCGTAGAGCACTCCCTTCTTGTCGAAACTGAAGGTGAGGAACATTTTGTCGCCGGGCACGGTGGATATCTGCGTGGGCTGACCCGTGGTCACGTCTACGGTGGATATGCAGAGGCCCTGTCCGTCGGCCGTCATGAACTGTCCGTAGAGGGTACGGTCTACAGGATTGAAGGCCAGTGCGCTGGTGGCGTAGTTGCTGAACGCGCGTGCCAGCGACTTCTTCTCCACGAGCGTCCAGGTGTCCGCGTCGAACATATAGTACGTGGAGGCGAGGAGCGAGCCGGCGAACGTCTGCACCTTATAGCCGCAGAACATGCCGTCGAGGGCGGCCGCGCCCACGAGGTTGTAGTCCTTCGACACGGACACGGGGGCGAAGGCCGTCTGTGCCGTGGCCGGGAAGGTGTATATGCCGTATGCTCCATCGCTGTTGGAGGGCCACAGCGATGAGTATATCATGCAGCCCATGAGCGTGACGTCGGCCGACGAGGCCGCACGCGGGGTACCGTCGGCCGTGGCCACTGCCGACGGCACGGCATGAACGGGGGCTGCTGCCAGACCGCCTGTCCGCGCCTGAGGCGCGCCTGCTACCGGCATGGCCGCCAGATAGCGCGGCAGGATGGTCTGTGCGTCCATGCTTATGCACGCACACAAGGCCACCAAGAGCAAGAGTAATTTATTTTTTCGCATAAGTTCAAAGAGTCAGACTCATCATGTTCGTATTCAGTAGCGGCAAAGGCGGAGCCTGTTTGCGCCCTGCCGGCTGTCATTATCATCAATATTGCGGTATGGCGCGGCACCGCGCGGCGGCGCACCAAACGAAAAAAGTGCATCTCTACCTCCCGTACAGGGCAGGGGAAAATGCACTTTATTTATTAAGAAGAATGTAAATATCTATATCACTTGGCTCCAGCCACGGCAGCACCGTCGTAAGCCCACTTGTAGTATGACGCGCCATGCACGAAACCGGCACCGAAGGCCGTGAACACTATGTTGTCGCCCTTCTTCAGCTCCTTCTCGAAATCCCAGAGAGCGAGCGGTATGGTGGCGGCACTCGTGTTGCCGTAGTGCTGGATGTTGACCATCACCTTCTCCATGGGTATGCCCACGCGCTTGGTCACGGCCTCTATGATGCGGAGGTTGGCCTCATGGGGCACCACCCACTTCACGTCATCGGCGGTGAGGTTATTGCGCTTCATTATCTCCGCCACGTCGTTGCTCATGTCGGTCACAGCATAGCGGAACACCGTGCGGCCCTCCTGGTAGAGGTAGTGCAGACGGTGGTCTACGGTGAAGTGCGACGCAGGGCACACGGAGCCGCCGGCCTTCATGTGGAGGAACGGCAGACCCTTGCCATCAGTGCGCAGGTAGGAGTTCTGCACTCCCACGCCCTCCTCCTCAGAAGCCTCCACGAGCACAGCTCCGGCTCCGTCGCCGAAGAGCACGCACGTGGCGCGGTCCTGATAGTCTACGAGCGACGACATCTTGTCGGCTCCGATGACGATGATTTTCTTGTAGCGGCCGCTCTGTATCATAGACGCAGCCACGTCAAGGCTGTAGAGGAATCCGCAGCAGGCAGCCTCGAAGTCGAACGCAAAGGCGTTCTTCAGGCCCAGCTTGCCGAGCACTATCGAGGCGGTTGAGGGAAACTTGTAATCAGGCGTTGTGGTAGTGACTATGAGGGCGTCAATGGTGTCGGGGTCAACCCCTGTCTTCTGGATGAGCTGCTTGGCCGCCTTGCGTGCCAGATAGCTCGTGCCGAGACCCTCCTCGGTGAGGATGCGGCGCTCCTTGATGCCCACACGCGTCATAATCCACTCGTCACTGGTGTCTACCATGCGCGACAGCTCCTCGTTGTTGAGCACATAGTCGGGCACATATCCGCCAATGCCGCTGATTACTGCGTTAATCTTACCCATTATTACTCAGCTACTTCCTTTACGACAGCAACCTTACCTCTGTAATAACCGCATGTAGAGCATACCGTGTGGTAAACATAGTAAGCGCCACAGTTGGGGCAAAGTGCCAATGTAGGAGCTACTGCCTTATCATGAGTTCTTCTTTTAAGTGTACGAGTCTTTGACTGTCTTCTTTTAGGATGTGCCATTTTTCTTTAATCTTTAATTATTGTTTTTAATTTTTCAAGTTCACTCCATCGGGGGTCCACGGCCGCGCCATCCTCATCACTACTTCGGGTAGCTGAGTGCTCCTCAAGAGCCTTTATCATCGCAGGGTTGCATTTTCCAGGTGCATGCACGTGCTTGATGGGTATGTCGAGGGCTATGAACTCATAGACAAACCACGCTATGTCGAGGACACCGTCGTCCTCGGGCACTGTCACGAGGTCGTCATCTTCCGAATACTCTTCTCCGAATTTCGCCACAAGGCGGCTCTCGCTGCTCACGTGCTGCTCCATGTCATCGAGACAGATGTCGCATGGCACGTGTACGGTGCCGTCTATCGTGAAGTCGAGGTCGAAATAGCTCTCCGTGCGGTGTACGCGTACGTCCACGCACACGTTGCCGCGTCTCACCTCGGGAGCGTCTATGGCCTCGAAGTAAGCGTCGTCAAGGTCGTAATGCAGGGCGGTGTCGCCCTCCTGCAACCCTTTCAAGTCTATCTTAAACGACTCTAAACTGCACATTTGGCTGGCAAAAAACTTGATGCCGCATGCCGCCGTCCTCCCACAAATCAGTGAAAGTCAACTGACATACAGCCTTTTGAACTGCAAAGTTACAAATTATTTTTTAATACAATG
>JALFIM010000148.1 GCA_022775985.1 Prevotella sp. | reverse complement strand
CTTTGAAAATTTGTTTCCTTGTGACCCGCATGGAGTCATAAGTGATTCCATTGGAATCCTCCGTGATCCGCTTGGGGCTCGAACCCAAGACCCCAACATTAAAAGTGTTGTGCTCTACCAGCTGAGCTAGCGGATCTCCGTGTTCGCTTTATATCTCAAAAGCGGATGCAAAGTTACGGATAATTATTTGAACGTGCAAATTATTAGGGCATTTTTTGCCATTTAACTATTTTTACTCCAATTCCGAGGCGGCGAGTTCCTGCTGATAAAAACTGCCTGTCTGCTTGCCCTTACACCTCAGTATGACAGGGGCTTTGTTGCTGGCGATGGCCGCTATCAGGGCTTTTCCCGACTCCGTATCACTCAGTATCTTATGCACAGCATCCCTTGACCAATTGTTGTTGCGGTCCATAGCCATGGCCGCAGGCCACAGCTCATGGGCGTAGGTGGCAGGATTGTGCTCATCGAATTCTACATTTATGTACACTTCCCCATCAACATATGCCACCGCTGTGATGACATGCTGGCCGTCTGCCGATGATGACAAGGGGCACATACGGGCTACATTGTTCACTGCTTCTTTCAATTTCTCCTCCGATGAGCAACCCATCAGCGCGGCCATCATGGCTACTGCCATCAGTATGGTCGTCAATCGTGTAGTCTTAATCATGTTCATTGTACGTCAAGTGTTTTATCGTTATTGTCGGTATTTTTATTATTCACTATCCAGACAACCGCTGCGCGTAATCTGCATTACCGCTGCGCGTAACCTACATCAACACTGCGCGTAACCTGCATCAGCACTGCGCGTAACCTGCATCAGCACTGTTTACCAGTCTACATCACCACTATTTGCAGTCAGCGTCATCATTGAGATGCTCCTTGGTCACGTAGCGTTGCCAGTATGCCATGAGCAGGGTGGTGAGCGGAAGGGCCACTATCAGGCCGATGAACCCGAGCAACGCGCCCCACACCGACAGCGAGAGGAGCAGTATGGCGGGGTTGAGCCCCATGGTCTTGCCCATGATTTTAGGTGTCACCACCATGTCGGTGATGACCTGCACCACGGCAAACACGAGAAACGCCATGCCGAACACGTACCAGAAGTTCTGCCCCGTGTCGGCGGCCTTGAGCATGGCCAGGAAGGCCGTGGGGATGAGCGCGAAGGTGTGCAGGTACGGCACGAGGTCCATGATGCCTATGAGTATGCCCAGACCTATGGCCATCGGGAAGTCGATGATGCTGAAACCTATGCAGAACATGATGCCCATGCAGAGGGCCACGAGGCCCTGTCCGCGTATGTAGTTGTTGAGCTCGCGCTTCACGTCCTTCATGAGCTCATGCCAGAACGGGCGGTTCTTCTTCGGGAATATCTTTATCCACTTCTCCGCCAGGTACTCATAGTCAAGCAGTATGAAGAACATGTACAGCAGGGTGATGCACGACCCCACGATGCTGATGACTATATTGGCCGTCTGCCCGAGCAGGGCAAACACCTTGGGCATGGCCGTCTTGAGCGTGTCGCTGAAGTCCTTGCTGTGGAAGTAGTGCTCTATCTCCTGGCGGTTGTCCTGCAGCCACTGGCGTATGAGCACCGTCACGTTGCTGGTATGGGTGGTCTGCTGCAGCCACCGGCCAAGCACGTCGCCGAGCTTGTTGAACTGCTCGAGCATAGGCGGTATGATGAGGTACAGTATTCCGCCCACCACCGCTATCACGCCCACCATGGTGAGTATTATGGCCAGGGCCCTGACGCGCACGCGCAGCCTGTCCTGCACGAAGCGTACGCACGGATAAAGCAAGTAAGCGAAGAACCATGCTATGAAGAAAGGCAGCAGCACGGCACTGAGGTAGTTCACCACATAAAGCACGGCGAGCACCATGGCCACCACCATGGCCCACCGTATGAACTTGTCGAAAGTTATCTTCTGGTCTATCATCCCTATATAATATTAGTATGTGTGAGCCGCCGTCAGCCGTTGGCCGAGCCGGCATCGCCGTCCGAGCCGGTGGCACGCATGTAGCACTCGCGGCACAACGGCTCATACTCCATCTGCTCCCCGAGCATCACCCGCTTGTCTCCGCCCACCTTGCGGTGGCTGATGTACGCGAGGTTGCCGCACTTCACGCAGATGGCATGCACCTTGGTCACCTCGTCGGCAATGGCGCACAGCGCGGGCATGGGTCCGAAGGGCACGCCCTTGAAGTCCATGTCGAGCCCGGCCACGATGACGCGCACGCCACGGTTGGCCAACTGGTTGCACACGTCCACGAGCCCGTCGTCGAGAAACTGGGCCTCGTCTATGCCCACCACGTCAATGTCTGCCGAGAGGAGCAGTATGGCAGCCGACGAGTCAACGGGCGTGGACACGATGGCGTTGCGGTCGTGGCTCACCACGCTCTGCTCACTGTAACGCGTGTCTATGGCCGGCTTGAATATCTCCACCTTCTGGTGTGCGAACACGGCACGCTTCATACGGCGTATCAGCTCCTCTGTCTTGCCCGAGAACATGGAGCCGCAGACCACCTCTATGCGTCCGGGACGGCGCATCTCTCCTATTAAATTGTCTGTCATAATGGTGCAAAAGTACAAATACGTTTTAAAAATTGCAAAGAAACAGAGCATATTTTTGCGAGTAATGATTTTTTAAACTATATTTGTCGGCGTTATGGGTATACTATATATCGTGCCTACCCCGGTGGGCAACATGGAGGACATGACGATGCGTGCCGTGCGCGTGCTGAAGGAGGCCGACATAATACTGGCCGAGGACACGCGCACGACGGGGTTGCTTCTCAAGCACTTCGACATACACAACCGCCTCATTTCGCACCACAAGTTCAACGAGCATGCCGCCACGGCAGGAGTCGTGGAGCGTCTCAAGAGCGGCGAGAACATAGCCCTGGTGAGCGATGCCGGCACCCCCGGTGTGAGCGACCCCGGCTTCTTCCTCGCCCGCGAGGCATCACGTGAGGGCATCACCGTGCAGTGCCTGCCGGGCGCCACGGCGTGCATCCCGGCCCTCGTGTCGTCGGGACTCCCGTGCGACAGGTTCTGCTTCGAGGGTTTCCTGCCCCAGAAGAAAGGCCGCGCCACGCACCTCGCCGCACTCGCCGACGAGCCGCGCACCATGATATTCTACGAGTCGCCGTACCGCCTGGTGAAGACCCTCAGGCAGTTTTGCGACACGTTCGGGCCCAGCCGCCAGGCAAGCGTGTGCCGCGAGATATCCAAGATACACGAGGAGAGCGTAAGGGGCACCCTCGACGAGGTGGCCGCACACTTCGAGCAGACACCTCCGCGTGGCGAGATAGTGATAGTAGTGGCCGGATGCGGCAAGGAGAAGAAGTCCGCACGGCACGAAGATACACCAGAGAGTAAGAAAAGAAATAAACCTAACCATGACGATGATTCTCACGAACGCGTCTAAAAAATCACTTGTTATGAAAAAGACATTATTATTTTGTATCTGTCTGACTCTGCTGACCTTCGTCGGCTGCAAGAACGACACGAAAGCTCCCGTGGCGTCAAACATCCAGCAGAATGACTCCTTGCAGAAGATAATCGCGGAAAAAGACAACGAGATCAACGACATGATGGAGACCCTCAACCAGATACAGGACGGTTTCCGGGAGATAAACGAGGCCGAGAACCGCGTCAACATCGTGAAGGACGGCGAGGGCTCCAACCGCCGCCAGCAGCTCATGGAGAACATCCGCTTCATAGCCAACACCATGAAGGAGAACCGCACTCTCATAGCCAAGCTGCGCCAGCAGCTGCGCGAGAGCAGCTACCGTGGCGAGCAGTTCAAGAAGACCATAGACAACCTCGTGCAGGAGCTGGAGTCTAAAGACCAGCAGCTGCGCCAGCTCCGTGCCGAGCTCGATGCCAAGGACATACACATATCTGAGCTCGATGCCACCATCAACACCCTCAACACCAACGTGAGCGACCTGAAGGACGAGAACCAGAAGAAGGACGAGACCATCAACACGCAGGACAAGCAGCTCAACACCGCATGGTATGTGTTCGGCACCAAGAAGGAGCTGAAGGAGCAACGCATCATCGACGGCAACAAGGTGCTGGAGTCGAACTTCAACAAGAGCTACTTCACCAAGATAGACATACGCGTAGACAAGGAGATAAAGCTCGTGTCGAAGTACGCCAAGATACTCACCATGCACCCCTCGGGGAGCTACACCCTGCAGCGCAACGCCAACAAGCAGTATGTGCTGCGCATCAC
>JALFIM010000130.1 GCA_022775985.1 Prevotella sp. | reverse complement strand
GAGGGGATGAGCTCGAATATCTCCTTTATGCGCTTGGTGTCGAACTTAGACGTGCGGTCGTAGTTGTATATACCGTTCTGCTCCTGCTCCACATCGGTAATCTGTGTGTAGCAGAAACCAGTGATGTGCTTGCATGCCTTGATGGCCTCCACCTCCTTGCGCAGTATGGTGTAGAAGTCCTCCACGTTGTCTATGGCACCGCCATAGCCCCATGCGTTGTCGCCGTGGCGCTTCTCGGGCAGGATGTAAGCCAGGCCGCCCCACTCGTCGAGCATGTAGGGCTGGCCCTCATACTTGGCGAGCCAACGCCAGTTGTCGCCGCGCATGTTGCGGTACGGCTCCTTGCCGTGCTCGAAGGTGAAGTCCTTGATAATCTTGTCGGGCTGACGCTCGTAGTTGTGTACGCTCCAGATGTCGGTCTTGATGTGCGAGTCGCCGCTGGCATCGTTGACAGGGCGTGTGCCGTCGAGAGCTTTCGTCATGTCGTAGAGGTTCTGCACGAAGCGTGTGTACACACCTGAGTTGTTGGCACTCCACGTCTCGTTGAGCGGAGTCCATGTCACGAGCGACGGGTGGTTGCGGTCGCGCTCCACCAGTTCGGCCCACTCAGAGATGAAGTTGCGGCAAGCCTCCTCGTTGTTCACGTTTAGACCCCAGCTTGCGCTCTCACCCCATGTGAGGTAGCCTAACTTGTCGGCCCAGTAGTAGTAGCGCTCCTCGAAACTCTTCTGGTGCAGACGTGCGCCGTTGAAGCCCACGGCCTTAGACATCTCGATGTCCTTCTTCAGAGCCTCGTCGGTGGGAGCCGTCCATATACCGTCGGGGTAGTAGCCCTGGTCGAGCACGAGACGCTGGTAGTAGGGCTTGTTGTTGAGGTAGAAGTAGCCGCCGGCCAGGTGTACCTTGCGCATGCCGGCGTAAGAGTTCACCTCGTCGATGACCTTGCCGTTCTTCACCACCTGGTACTTCAGACCGTAGAGGAATGGCGACTCGGGGCTCCACAGCTTCATGTTCTTCACGGGGAGCACCACTACGGAGTTGTCGCCGCAGGTGACGCTGGTCTTAGCCACGGCCTTGTTGCCGTCGTAGAGAGTGACAACCAGCTTGTTGGCGGCATTCTCGGCGTAGAACTGCGGACGTATCACGAGCTGCTTCTGGTCGATGTCGGGAGTAGCGAACACGCTCTTCAGACCCTCCTTGTCTACGGCCTCCATCCACACTGTCTGCCAGATGCCTGTGACACGTGTGTACATACAGCCGCCGGAGTTGAGATCGAAGCACTGCTTGCCACCGGGCTGCTTGCCGTCGCGGAGGTTGTCGTTGACCTGTACCACGAGGTTGTGCGAGTGTCCTGGCTGCACGTACTTGGTGATGTCACAGCTGAATGAAGAGCCAGTGCCGTTGTGCAGACGCACGAGCTGGCCGTCGATGAACACATGGGCCTCATAGTCTACGGCTCCGAAGTTGAGCATCACCTGCTTGCCGTCCCATGCTGCCGGTATGTTGAGCGTGCGCTGATACCAGATGGAGTTGATGAAGTCGGTGTGCTTTACACCAGAGAGCGAGCTCTCCGGGCAGAAAGGTACTGTAATCTTGCCGTCGAACGAAGTGGCCTTGCTCCAGCCCTTCTGTGCCCCGGTGCGTCCGAAGTCGAAGGAGTAGCTCCATGTGCCGTTGAGGTTTACCCACTCTGCGCGCTCAAACTGCGGGCGCGGATATTCCGGGCGCGGAGTCTGTGCGTTTGCATTGATGCCTGGTGCGAGCAGGGCTGCTGCTGCGGCGAATGCTGATACGAGATTCTTGATTTTCATAAATTGTTATTTTGATAATAGGATTGTCTGCCATGACTGTGTGGCTGTATGTGCGCACCGTGGCGTGCGTGGCCGTGGCGCGTGTCCCGCGTGGTGTGTACGCGTGGACTCGTAGTGTGCAAATTTAGTAAAAAATCCCATATTATGACGGCTGTCAGGCGAATATAAAAAGAAAAGAACACCAACTTGAACAGTTGAGACTCTTTTCTGAATGGATTTTATCGCTGCGCGGCATGAGTGGCCAGGACACCACACTCACTAAGACATGCGGCTTGAAGCATGAAAATAAGATACATAAACAAAGATTGCTCACGGTGTGAAAATGCGGCGAGCATGCTTTGCCGTCTCAAGAAATATTTATAACTTAGTGGCGTGAATGTAAAAACGCGCATTGTTATGGCAGAAATCGTAAACAAATACCCTGTCGGTATACAGACCTTCGAGAATATTCGCGAGGGCAGCTATCTATATGTAGACAAAACAAGATATATAGTTGACTTCCGCATCAAGGGCATGAAATACGTTTTTCTGAACCGCCCGAGACGGTTCGGCAAGTCGCTCTTTGCATCCACACTCCACGCCTACTTCGCCGGTAAGAAGGAACTCTTTGATGGCCTTGCCATTGCCGACTACGAGAAGGAGTGGGTGAGGCATCCCGTACTGCACTTCGACATGAGTGGGGCGAAACACATGGAAAGGGAGCAACTCGAGCGGTATCTCGACTGGTTGCTGAGACCGTATGAGGAAACCTACGGATGCATAAATGCCGACAAGGATGCGAATGTACGTTTTGCCAATATCGTAAAGAAGGCGTACGAGCAGACGGGAGAAAAAGTTGTCGTAATAATAGATGAATACGACGCACCGCTGCTCGACGTGGTGCATGAGAAGGAGAACCTCGGTGTGCTGCGCCGTATCATGCAGAACTTCTACAGTCCGCTGAAGATGCTCGACCCTTATCTGGAGTTCACGTTCATCACAGGCATCACGAAGTTCTCACAG
>JALFIM010000051.1 GCA_022775985.1 Prevotella sp. | reverse complement strand
CGAGACCATGCGCAGCGGTGATGCTACCATGCGCCATGCAGCGATGAATTGTGTCACACGCTATCTCGATTCGGCACAAGAATATGCCGATTTGTTACAAATACGGCTTAAAGACGAGAAGATAGACATTTTTTAATGCACGAATGTCATAAGGTTTACAAAAAAGTAGTAACTTTGTCGTTGTCAAAGCACTCCTGTCCGTCGTCTTATTACGTCGGATGACTCAAACAAGGAATAACAAAATCAATGCGTGTGGTTCTTGATGTTGGCAAAGACACACTGTGAGGATTCCCGTCCATGTATAAGGAGAGTCCGTCACCATTTGTGTATGCGTCATTCTTTAAGCTCACGCCTCAATATGTAATTGCAAATGAACACAGGTAAAGTAGATGTCTTGCTGGGACTCCAGTGGGGCGATGAAGGTAAAGGTAAGGTAGTTGATGTGCTGACGCCCAACTATGATGTTGTCGCACGCTTCCAAGGAGGCCCAAACGCAGGGCACACTCTTGAGTTTGAGGGACAGAAATACGTCCTGCGCAGCATACCCTCTGGCATCTTCCAGGGCGGTAAGGTCAACATCATCGGCAATGGAGTGGTACTGGCTCCAGACTTGTTTATGGCAGAGGCCAAGGAGCTGGAGAAGAGCGGCCACGACCTTAAGAGTCGGCTCCATATATCTAAGAAAGCCCACCTTATCATGCCTACACACCGTGTACTCGACCGTGCGCTTGAGGCTGCGAAAGGAAAGAGCAAGGTGGGAACCACAGGCAAGGGCATCGGCCCTACATATACTGATAAGGTGTCGCGCAACGGCCTTCGTGTTGGCGACATCTTTGAGGGATTCGCAGAGAAGTATGCCGCACACAAGGCACGCCATGAGCAGATGCTCAAAAGCCTCGGATTCACCGATTACGACATCACGGAGGATGAGAAACGGTGGATGGAGGGCATAGAGTATATGCGCCAGTTCAATATCGTAGATAGTGAGCATGAGGTGAACAACCTGCTCCGTGAGGGCAAGTCCATGCTCTGCGAGGGAGCTCAGGGTACGATGCTTGACGTAGACTTCGGCAGCTATCCTTTCGTCACTTCATCCAATACCATCTGCGCGGGAGCATGTATAGGCTTAGGCATAGGCCCGAACAAGATAGGAAACGTATATGGCATAATGAAAGCTTACTGCACTCGAGTAGGTGCAGGGCCTTTCCCCACAGAGCTTTTCGATGAGACTGGTGCTAAGATACGGCAGCTTGGCCATGAGTATGGAGCCGTCACGGGTCGTGAGCGCAGGTGCGGATGGATAGACCTCGTGGCTCTTAAATATGCCATTATGGTCAACGGTGTCACACAGCTTATCATGATGAAGAGCGATGTGCTTGACACCTTCGACACCATCAAGGCTTGCGTAGCCTACAAGCAGAATGGCACGGAGATAGACTATTTCCCATACGATATCAACGAGGGCATAGAACCTGTATATGCCGAGATGCCGGGATGGAAAACAGACATGACGAAGTTCACGAGCGAGGAGCAGTTCCCCAAGGAGTTCAATGACTATGTGGCATTCCTTGAGAAGGAGCTTGAGACTCCCATCAAGATTATCTCCATCGGCCCGGACCGTGAGCAGACAATCGTGAGAAAGTAAACCAACAGGCTATACGCTTAGAAAAAGAATTGTAAATAATGAGTAAACCAAGTATTCCAAAGGGCACACGCGACTTCTCCCCGATAGAGATGGCGAAGCGCAACTATATCTTCAACACCATAAAGGAGGTATATGCCTTGTATGGATTCCAACAGATAGAGACCCCTGCAATGGAGACATTGCAGACGCTCATGGGTAAATACGGTGAGGAGGGTGACAAACTCCTGTTCCGTGTGTTGAACTCAGGCGATTATATGAGCAAACTTTCTGATGACGAACTGCAGGAGCGCAACTCCCTCAAACTGTCATCACGCATCTGCGAGAAGGGCCTGAGATACGACCTCACCGTGCCTTTCGCCCGTTATGTGGTGATGCACCGTGAGGAGCTGCAGTTGCCGTTCAAACGCTATCAGATACAGCCCGTATGGCGTGCCGACCGCCCCCAGAAGGGCCGTTACCGTGAGTTCTACCAGTGTGATGCCGACATCGTGGGAAGCGACTCATTGCTCAATGAGGTGGAACTGATGCAGATAGTAGACACTGTGTTCACGCGCTTCGGCATACGTGTGCAGATAAAGATCAACAACCGCAAGATTCTCTCAGGCATTGCTGAGGTCATCGGCGAGCCTGACAAGATAGTGGAGATAACGGTCGCTATTGACAAGCTCGACAAGATAGGACTCGACAACGTAAATGCCGAGCTGCGCTCTACCGGCATCAGTGAGGAAGCTATAAGCAAGCTCCAGCCTATCATAGCATTGAGCGGCAGCAATGACGAGAAGCTCAGTATCATAGCCGATGTCCTCGCCGGCTCTGAGATAGGAATGAAGGGCGTGGAGGAGACGCGTTTCATCCTCGACATGCTGAAGGGCTCGCTCGACAATGAGATAGAACTCGACCTCACGCTTGCCCGCGGACTCAACTATTATACGGGTGCTATCTTTGAGGTCAAGGCTCTTGACTATGCCATTGGCAGCATCACAGGTGGCGGACGCTATGACAATCTTACGGGCATATTCGGCTTGCCTGGCTTGAGCGGCGTAGGCATATCATTCGGAGCCGACCGTATATATGACGTGCTCAACGGACTGGATCTCTATCCCAAGGATGCCGTCAATGGTACTAAGGTGCTGTTTATAAACTTCGGCGAGAAAGAGACCGCCTACTGTCTGCCCATAGTAAGGGAGTGCCGCAAGGCTGGTGTCGCCACGGAGATATTCCCAGACAAGGCTAAGATGAAGAAGCAGATGGGATATGCCAATGCCAAGGGCATACCATTCGTTGTCCTTGCTGGCGATAATGAGATGGCGGAGAATAAAGTCACGCTCAAGAATATGGATACTGGCGAGCAGACACTCGTATCGGCTGAGGAGTTAATCTCGGCTGTGAAATAGCATTCATGGCCATTGGTGGAATGCCGTGTCCTGTGTTTGTAGTCAAAGACAGAGCACGGTCAGTACATCCCACCAATGGCTTTAATCTTTTGTGAATATCGCGCCATGTAATACTTTGATATATAGCGCGTTGCAAAACGGCCCATTTCGTACTGCGAAATGGGCCGTTTTAGGTCGTGAAATGGGCCGTTTTGTGATGCGAAATGGGCCGTTTCGCAAATTCATCGCGCCACCGTCGCACGTTGTCCTGATTATATTTTCCGTTTTAACAAAAAAGTGTAATACCGCCAACAGTCGTAGATGCTTCTAATTTCCTGACTTTGACATTTTTTTCAATAGCGGAAAAGTTATATCTGATTTTCAGACAGTTAGCTAAATTTTTAGCTAAAAAAGGGTGACGCAAACGATATTATCTGTACCTTTACGGCATGTTTGTACGAAAGAAAAGGCACCGCAGCGGGAACATTGGAGTGATAGTAGTGGATAAAAGTAACGGTAAATTCCGTGAAATAAAGAATTTCGGTGTCGCAAGGACAGATACCGAACTTGAGGCATTGTGTCTTGAAGCCAAGCAATGGATCCGCAAATATGGTGGACAGCAAGAAATGGATTTTACCGAGCCAGACAAGAAATCCAGTGAGGAAGAGGAAACAAACCGTGTCTTGTCCAACATTGATTCTCTTCTCGTCAATGGTCATCGGATTATTCTTGACCAAGTGTACGACAGCATCGGCTTCAACCAAATAAAAGACCCCATACTTCGCAGCCTTGTCATAGCACGTATTTCCCAGCCAATGAGTAAACGTGCTACTGTTGACTATTTAAAGTCATATTTTGATGAGGATGTGAACCTGTTCGAAATATACCGCTATATGGACAAGTTATATGACACCCAAAAGGATGAAGTACAGCGGATAAGCGTGGAGCATACAAGAAAGATACTCGGGGGTAGTGTCGGGCTGATGTTCTACGATGTCACGACCTTGTATTTTGAAAGCGGAAATAAAGATGTATTGCGTGAGCCAGGCTTTTCAAAAGACGGAAAGACCGCCGAATCTCAGATTGTGCTTGGGCTTCTGGTAAGTCGTGACGGCTACCCTTTGTCATATTGTCTATTTAATGGAAGCCAGTATGAGGGATATACGATGATTCCCGTAATCGATGATTTTATCCAACGTTTTTCCCTTCAGAATTTTGTAGTCGTTGCAGATGCCGGTCTCATGAGCAGACGCAACATCAATCTTTTGGAAGACGCTGGCTACAAGTATATTATTGGAGCACGCATACATACTGAGAGTGCCGCCTTGAAGGAATGGATATTGAAACAGGACAGGGTAATGGGCAAATACCATGAGCACAAGTATGGTGAGAGCGGCAGGCTGATAATTGGATATTCCGAAGACCGTGCAAGAAAAGATGCACATAACCGAGAGAAAGGCGTACTGCGTTTGCGCAAGGCCTATGCAAGCGGCAAGATAACAAAATCCTCTGTAAACAAGCGTGGATACAATAAGTTTCTTGAAATAAGCAATGACGTTGATGTAGTTATCAGTGAAGACAAAATCAATGAGGATGCACAATGGGATGGACTGAAAGGATATATAACCAACACGTCCCTTGCCCCATCCGATGTCGTGCAACAATACCACGGACTATGGGTAGTGGAGCGTGCCTTTCGTGTGACAAAAGGGAATTTGGAAGCGCGTCCAATCTTTCACTTCACTGAAAAACGTATTGAAGCACATATATGCATTTGCTTCATAGCATACAAGGTGTATAAAGAATTGGAACGGATAATCAAATTGGCCAAGATGAAAATCAGTGTGGATACCGCATTGAAAATAGCCAAGACCATCGTAACAATAAGAATAAAAATGCCGAACAACGGCAAGATAAAACAGCAGACATTACTTCTGACACCTGCGCAACTTTCTATAAAACGTCTGTTTGATATTAATGATATTTTAAATGAGGGTAAAAATCCATGAATTACCCTCATTTATCCTTGTTCGTGAAAAGGGTGACGCATAGTCAAAGTCAGGAGTGTAATACCGCCAACAGTCGTAGATGCTTCTAATTTCTTTTCATTATCCATATGCATAAGAAAATGTTTTAGTGTTTAACTCGCTCAAAATTGGACTTTGATTGAATATCAAGAAGTTGGGCGTTTGCTTATATAATATAGGTAACAATATGGAAACGAGCGGACTTCTGCTCTTTTCTGTATTTTGCAATATACGAAGAACGCCTTCAAATATATTTGAAGGGTGTGCCCCCAATGGTATCGACTTGGTTTTGTCAAAAGACCAAAAAGTCATGAATGGTGGCGAAACCGAAGGTAGGTATTGTTGGACTGCTGATATTACTAAAGATTATAGTGGTAGCGACGAACACAATGGAATAAAATTCCTCGGTTATGAGTTCAAGTCTATTACATGTGACTATCAAGTTCCATAACGACAAGGGCCTATATGCCACGATGATAGGTGGGCGTATAGACCCTTTGACTGTTCTTATCTCAGATATTACACATTTCCTGCCAGATTATTTGCTTAGTTCGAAAAAAATACTTTATCTTTGCGCTGAAAACAAATCATAATGTTTATGAAGAAGGAACAGGATTCTACATTAACTGCCATCCGTAACTGCTTGGCAAAGAACATGCCACCTCACGGCAAGGCAATACTTTTTGGCTCACAAGCCAGAGGTACTGCAAGGACGGATAGTGACTGGGACATTCTTGTGATCTTGGATAAAGAAAGACTTCTTCCTGAAGATTATGACAAAGTTACTTTTCCGCTAACTTTGCTGGGATGGGATTTAGGGAAGGAAATCAATCCTGTCATGTATTCCGCCAAGGAATGGCAAAAGTACAAAATTACACCATTTTATAAGAATATAGAAAAGGAAGGGATAGGACTATGGGGCTAACGAATGACGAAAGAGTTTCTTTAGTAGAACTTAGGATAGACAAGGCTAAAAGATTCCTCGATGAAGCTAACCGTATGATAGAATTGGAGTTGTGGGATATGGCAGCCAATCGTTTTTACTATGCTTGTTTCCATGCAGCACAAGCCTTGTTGGTCTGCTATGGACTTTCAGCTCATACCCATGCAGGTACATTAGGAGTTTTTGGCAAAAACTTCGTAAAGACAGAAAGGATTGACAAGGAACTCGGTGCTTTCTTTTCCAGAATGGAACAACTCAGAATGAAAGCTGACTACAACTGTGAATATGATGTCACAAAAGAAGATGTTGAGTCTATGGCTAAACCTGCACATCTTTTTCTTACGGAAATACAGAAACTTATCGGCGCATATAATGGCTAACGATGAAGGCAAGAGAATGGCGTAAAACTATGGATAGAGAATTCAGCTTCCTCGGACGAGTTTCGTTAGGTGTTTGTGCAGGTGATTAATTGAACTCCTAAGCTGGGCAGGAGTATAAGGTGTTCAGCAAACATATATTCACCCGCACTTCACGGGAAACGACAAGGGTCTATATGCCACGATGATAGGTGGGCGTATAGACCCTTCATCGTGTCTTGATACCTGTTAGGTGGATGATATGGCTGTATGGTGGTTTCTTGCTACCTGTTTTCATGGTTTGAAGTACCTTTCCTCTATAAAACGATAATGAATGTCTCCGCAAGAGGTAACTTTTCCAACAAAACAGAAGATAAGGCACCCGTAATTCCTTGTGAGAGTGCTCTCACCACGGCCTTGTAGCTTTTGCTGTCAACGTTGGAAACGTAGTTGCTCAGACGTATGTTGCAGCGTTGCAGCACTGCGTCAAGTTTGGCCAGTTTTCTTACTATCTCCTCGTTCAGGTCGAATATGCGGCGGTCGTACTGGCGCAGCTGCTGTATTATCTCCGGTGGCACGAAACTGCCGCGTATGAGTTCCTTCATCGTACACTCGGCAATCCACTGCGCGTCCCTCACGTCACTCTTGCGGCCTGGAAGCTGCTTGATGAAACATGGGTTGGCAAGATTTAGCGTGAAGTGCGGAGACAGCACACGCCATATCGGAATCCAGTATACACTGGTGCTTTCCATCGACACCTCGGAAACATGATGGTGAAGCATCAAGTCACGCATATCTTCCAGCTGATAAGTTAAAACTCCGAAAACTTTTTCAATAAGTTCTCCAAACTCGCTCAAAATACAAAGATAAACGCTATCTTTGTGCACGTCAAGACCGCATACTGCTTTCATAGGCTTGCATATTTGGGGGTTAAAATTTTCCCAAAGATAAATATAATTTGTGACTTAGAGCACGTGGATGCAAGATTTTCGGTATGCAGGTCTTGATGTTTTCAACGCAAATGGCGAACATGTCGGAGACATTCATTCTCGTTTTTTATCACAACTGGCTTATAATTCGGAAATTTTATCTAAATTTGCACTCGTAAACATCAAGAGTTGCCCAAAGGTGGCACACCAACCGAGTTTCAACCTATAGAGATAACCACGGTGGTAAAATGATGTGTAAGTGAATTATTAACTTAAAATATTTATCTCAAATGAATCCAAATTCAGACAAAACAGGAGTTAAGGATGAGCATATGCAGTATGCCGAGTCAAGAATCAAAATGTATGCCGAGCGTTTCGCGGCGTGCAACGATGATGAGTTGCGCGAGCTCACGGAGCGCGAGCGCCACAACCGTGGCTGGGCGCAAGAGCGCAGCTACTACCTCATAGCGTTGCGCGATGAGTGCGAACGCAGAGGCATTTAGACAATCCGTGGCGTATCAAATGCAAGATTGCGACTTTTCCCGTGGCGGAGGTCTCCGGCCTCCGCCGCATCCACTTGCCATAAACAACTTATAAGTAGATAAGTAGATTGTCAAAATTATCTTTATATAAAACAACCAGTACAACAAATACAACTTGAACAACAGCATTCTTGCCTTCCTTTACCATAGCCGTACCAACCAGCACGGCTAAATGTTGTATTTGTTGTACGTGTTGTACTGTTTTTTTTATTTATGTAATATGTAAAAAATAACTTGCGCAATTTTTATCGTACACTCTTAGAGATTGTACGGTGCTATCGCTAATTTTCTGCGCAAGTTATTTTTTGAACATTACTTAGAGCACGTGGATGCAAGATTTTCGGTATGCCGGTCTTGACATTTTCAACGCAAATAGCGAACATTCGGAGACATTCATTCTCGTTTTTTATCACAACTGGCTTATAATTCGGAAATTTTATCTAAATTTGCATAATAAACCAGTTGACAAAATCTGAGATATTATGCATACAAGAGAGGAAAAGATGAAGGCGTTTGGCCGCCTGTTGGATGTGCTGGACGTGCTCCGTGAGAAATGCCCTTGGGACAGAAAGCAGACCAACGAGTCCTTGCGCCCCAACACCATAGAGGAGACCTTCGAGTTGTGTGACGCATTGATGAAGGACGACGAGCCGAATATCTGCAAGGAGTTGGGCGATGTG
>JALFIM010000081.1 GCA_022775985.1 Prevotella sp. | reverse complement strand
AAAAAATACTTACCTTTGCAACGTTTTAATAAACAAATGATTGTTTTACAGATTTAAAAAGCAAAGAAAATGAAAAAATTAGTTTTAATGTTCGTAGCTATCGCAGCTATCTCTTTCGCATCTTGTGGTAACAAAACAGCTGCTCCTGCAGCTAACGCTGACACTACTGACACAGCTGCTGTTGACACAACTGCTGCTCAGGACACCGTTGCTGGTGACTCTGTTCAGTAATAGAGGACATAGCTCGAACTGAAAATTGAGAGATTGACCGCTGGACTTATGTCCAGCGGTTTTTTGTTGTCCTGTGCCCAACCATCCCCCACGCCATACACAAAAGCATGGTTTTATTTCAACCTTTATATATTTTTTACTAACTTTGTATAAGATAAGCTGCACCTCAGCAATTAAAGCAAGCTTTATTGCCTTCGGTTTGCATTATCTTTGTATAAGATAAGCTGCACCTCAGCAATTAAAGCGAGCTTTATTGCCTTCGGTTTGCATTATCTCTGTATAAGATAAGCTACGGCTCGGCAATCGGAGCAAGCTCCTTTGCTCTCGCACTTGCATTATCCTTGTAAAGTAGAAACAGACATTGGGTGACAAGAACGATATAAAAAGAAGATAGAGAGATATGCCATTAAGAATTCCTGACAAGCTGCCGGCAATAGAGTTGCTGAAGAAAGAAAACATCTTCGTGATGGACAACACACGCGCCACGAACCAGGACATACGTCCGCTGCGCATTGTGGTGCTCAACCTCATGCCCTTGAAAATAACCACTGAGACAGACCTTGTAAGGCTGTTGTCAAACACCCCGATACAGCTTGAGATGTCGTTCATGAAGCTCAAGAGCCATACACCCAAGAACACGCCGATAGAGCACATGATGATGTTCTACCGCGACTTCTGCGACATGAAAGACGAGAAATTTGATGGAATGATTGTCACTGGCGCACCCATTGAGCTTCTGGAATATGAGGACATAGGCTACTGGGACGAGATAACGAGCATCTTCGAGTGGGCAAAGACCCATGTCACAAGCACACTGTATATATGCTGGGCCGCACAGGCTGGACTGTACTACCACTACGGCATACCCAAATATCATCTGAAGAAAAAAATGTTCGGCGTGTTCGCCCAAGTTCCGCTGCATCCGCATCTACCTATATTCAGAGGCTTCGATGACATATTCTACATGCCCCACAGCCGCCACACCGAGGTGCGCCGTGAGGACATAGCCGCATGCGACAAGCTGACGCTGATAGCCGAATCGGAACAAAGCGGCGTGAGCATAGTGATGGCGAGGGGTGGACGCGAGTTTTTCGTGACAGGACACATGGAGTATGCGCCCGACACTCTCGACAAGGAGTACAGGCGCGACATAGGCAAGCGCGATGACGTGGAGATGCCTGTCAACTATTATCCTAAAGACGACCCCACGCAGCCACCGTTCGTAAGGTGGAGGGCGCACGCCAACCTGTTCTTCAACAACTGGATAAACTACTATGTTTACCAGGAGACCCCGTACGACATCAACCAGATAGGTTAGCCGCACGGACACACGGCCACTGCCACGACAGGCAAGCTAAGTAGTACCAGACAAGCCGCAAACACCGAATATGCAGACAATAGAACTTCTCGCACCCGCGAAAAACTTAGAGACAGGCATTGCCGCCATAGACCACGGAGCCGATGCCGTGTATATAGGCGCAGCCCATCATGGAGCACGCGCCAACGCCGCCAACAGCATAGAGGACATAAAGACACTATGTGAATATGCCCACAAGTTCATGGCACGCGTTTATGTCACCATCAACACCATTGTCTACGATGATGAGATTGAGGGCATACGCCAGTTGCTATGCCAGCTCAGCAAGGTGCATGTAGATGCCATACTGGTGCAGGACATGGCTATCGTAAAGATGGTGAACGATGCCGACGACAGTGATACTTTGGCTTACTACAAGGGACGTATGCACGCAAGCACACAGACCGACAACCGCCATGCGGAGAAGGTGGCATGGCTGCGCGACTGCGGCATGGCACGGGTGGTGCTGGCACGCGAGCTGTCGCTCGATGAGATAAGCAGCATCCACAGGCAAGTGCCCGACGTAGAGCTTGAGGCTTTCGTACACGGGGCACTGTGCGTCAGCTACTCTGGTCTGTGCTACGCCTCACAATGCTGCATGGGACGCAGTGCCAACCGTGGCGAATGTGCCCAAGTGTGCAGGATGAAGTTTGACCTTGTGGACGACAACGGCGACATGATAGTAAGCGGACGGCATCTGCTGTCACTGAAAGACATGTGCCAGATAGACAATCTGGAGAAACTCCTTGAGGCAGGAGTGGTGTCGTTCAAGATAGAAGGACGGCTCAAGGACATAACATACGTCAAGAATGTGGTGGCGGCCTACAACCAGCGCATAGAGCAGATAGTGGCACACAACCCAGGGAAATACCGCCGTGCATCACTCGGAAGATGCCACTACTCATTCACCCCAGACCTGCAAAAAACATTCAACCGCGGCTATACGTCATATTTCATCAACGGCCGCCAACAGGGCATATCGTCACCCGAGACGCCGAAAGCCAAAGGCAAGCCCGTAGGCAAGGTGAAGGACATACGCCGCAATTTCCTGACCATAGCCGGTGTAGAGTCGTTTGCCAATGGTGACGGCCTGTGCTACATAGGCAATAATGGAGACTTGGAGGGATTCCGTGTCAACCGCGTGGAGGGCAATAAGATATTCCCGCACAAGATGCCAACAGACTTGCGTACAGGCATGACTGTGTTCCGCAACAACGACAAGCAATTTGAGTCTGCACTGACGGGCAAGAGCGCGGAACGCAAGATAGACATCAGCATGCACTTGCACAGCATGCCCCATGGCCTTGCACTCACGGCCTTATGCCACGGAGCTGACAGCGTGACCGTAACGATGGATATAGAGAAAGTGGAAGCCAAGAAGCCACAGCACGACAACATCGTGACACAACTGTCGAAACTTGGCAGCACAGTATATTCGGACTATAACATAACCGTAGATGACGATGTATGCAGCATGTTCATCCCCTCAAGCAGACTGTCAGACCTACGCCGCGCCATGGCAGACGCTTTAGACAAGATGCTGGCCGAGAAGTCAATGCATGCACACACTGCTCCATGCGACAGGCAGCAAGGCAGCAAGGACAAGTTGCCTGTAGGCATATACGGAAGCAGTCATTACCTCTACAACATAGCCAACGGAGTGGCACGCGACTTCTATATAGCCAACGGACTGACCTCACCAGGCAGTGCATACGAGCGCACACGCATCCCAGGAGCGACGGTCATGCAGTGCCGCCACTGCATAAGGTTCGCGCTCGGACACTGCGTGAAGAACGGCGGGACGAAACCCACATGGAAAGAGCCCCTCACACTGGTACTTGAGAACAACAAGAAATTCGGAGTGGTATTTGACTGCAAACACTGCCAGATGAATGTTTATGACAAGAACTCTTAAATATCTGCTTTTGCTGATAGTGGCATCGGTTCTTCACGGATGCTACCATCAGCGCACGCCAAGTCAGGACGGCCAGCCTACCGTCATCAGCGAGGCAAGCGACAACGTGCCTCTTGACTTCGAGAGTACTCACCACTACTCGCGAAACTACAATTTCGTGGTCAAGACCGACTCTCTGCCGCTGATACACCAACAGCCAGACGAGGCCATAAACAATCTGCCGACAGACACGCTGTACATCAAGCGCAACGACCATATAGTGGTGGCCGACATAAGAATACTGAGCAACGACAGGATAGACTCCGTGTGGGTACAGGTGGCAAGAGACCAATCAACGTTTGGATGGATTCACGAAAAACAACTGCTGCAGAACGTAGTGCCAGATGATCCGATATCACAGTTTATAAGTACGTTCTCTGACATGCACCTGCTTATATTCCTGATAATAATAAGCGTCATAGCCATATCGTATATCCTGCACAACATATTCAAGAAGAATGCTTATGTAGTACACTTCAACGACATAGACAGCATATACCCTACCCTACTGGCTATCTGCGTGGCTGCTGCGGCTACATTATACTCCAGCATACAGTTGTTTGCCCCTGACACATGGCGACACTTCTACTATCACCCTTCACTGAACCCATTTTCACTGCCGCTGATTCTCGGCATATTCGTATCTTCGGTATGGGCCTTGCTCATCGTGGCCCTCGCGGCATTCGATGACGTAAAGAACCAGCTCTCCATACCCGAAGCCACGATGTACCTCTGCGGCCTTGCGGGTATCTGCGCCGCCAACTATATAATATTCAGCATTGCCACTCTCTACTATATAGGATATGTGATGCTCGCCGCTTACGTGCTCTTTGCCATAAGGACATGGGTGAAAGGCAATCACGGGAAATACGTATGTGGAAATTGTGGGCATAAGCTGAACGGTAAAGGCATATGCCCATACTGCGGTGCAATGAATGACTGAGAGCGGCCGGCATACAACAGTGAGCCTATGCCTATATAAAAGCCAGAATGCCGTGTGGATGATTCGTCCCACACGGCATTCTGGCTTTTATGTCATGCTCCTATGATTGTGCGAACGAACCAAGGACACTTTTCATGGCTCATGTACGCACATTAATCAGTCAAGTTTATGTATCACGAGTCCCGAGCGCAGCTTTGGCTCAAACCACGTGGCTTTAGGCGGCATAATCTTGCCACTGTCTGCGATATCCATAATCTGCTTCATCGTGACAGGATAAAGGGCAAGCGCAGCACGCATCTCGCCAGAGTCTACCCTCCGCTTCAGTTCTTCAAGCCCTCGCAGTCCGCCTACGAAATCAATACGCTTACTTGAACGCAAGTCACCAATCTCAAGGATATCCTGAAGAATGAGCCTACTTGATATGTCTACGTCCAACACTCCTATGGGGTCAGTATCGTCATACGTACCAGACTTGGCCGTGAGTTTGTACCACTTGCCGTCAAGATATAACGAGAACTCATGCAGTTGCTTGGGATGATACGTCTCAACACCCTCACACTCCACGTCGAAATTGACTGCCAATTTCTCAAGGAAGGTTTCTGATGACAGGCCGTTGAGGTCTTTCACCACCCTGTTGTAGTCAAGAACCGTAAGCTGTGATGCCTGAAAACAGGCTGCCATGAAATAATTGTACTCCTCCTTGCCGGTGTGATGAGGATTCTGACGTGCCTTCTCCGCTCCGACCAATGCCGCAGCAGCACTTCTATGGTGTCCATCAGCGATGTACATGGCAGGCATCTTGGCAAACTCCTCCGTTATAGTCTTTATATCAGCATCATCAGACACTACCCATAACTGATGACGGAAACCGTCTATCGGCGCAATGAAGTCGTAGACACACTCCTTGTCAGCGTATTTTCTGAGTATCGCATCCAATACGGCATTGTCAGGATATGCAAGAAACACAGGCTCAATGTTGGCATTGCATATACGGACATTGCGCATACGGTCCTCCTCTTTATCACGTCGTGTAAGCTCATGCTTCTTAATGACACCGTTGAGGTAGTCATTGACATAAGCCCCAAGAACTATGCCATACTGAGTACGGCCTTTCATAGTCTGCGCATAGATGTAATAGCACTCCTTGTCGTCTTGTACGAGCCATTTGTTATCAAGGAATTTCTTGAAATTCTGCGCAGCCTTCTCATAGACACGCGGATCACCGTCACTGACGGAGTCATCGAAGTCTATCTCCGGCATCGTGATATGATAAAGACTCATCTCATTGCCCGCAGCCTCGTGACGGGCCTCGTCACTGCTGAGGACATCGTATGGCCGTGACTCCACACGCTCTACAAGACTCTGCGGTGGTCTTATGCCCTTAAAAGGTTTTACTATTGCCATATATATCGATATTCACGTTTACTTGTTTACCTGATACTTGGTGCAACCATCAGCGAAGAAAGCGTTTATCTGCTTTGCGGCAGCTATACCCGCATTGGCATTAGCCTCCGCCGTCTGTGCGCCCATCTTCTTGGGAGTAGAGAAATAGCGGCCCTCAAACTTTGAGAACTCGGCATCAGCGTCTGGCTTTATATCTGTGACATACTTAAGGTCTGTACGCTCAGCCATCAACTTCAGCAATTGCGTCTCGTCAATGACCTCCTTACGTGCCGTATTGACAAGAATACCGCCCTTGTGCATTCTTGACACAAGAGAATAATTGATGCTGTTCTTTGTCTCGTTGGTTGCAGGAATATGCAGAGAGACGATATCGCAAGTGTCAAACAACTCTTCCTGCGAACCTACGGCATGAACGCCAGCAGCCTCAATAGACTCGCTTGGGCAGTATGCGTCATAAGCATATACATCCATGCCAAAGCCTTTTGCAATGCGTGCCACATTGCGGCCGACATTGCCAAAAGCAAGGATGCCTATCTTCTTGCCTTTAAGTTCAGAGCCAGCCTTGCCATTGAAGAAATTGCGGACAGTGAATACCAACATTCCGAATACAAGTTCTGCTACGGCATTTGAGTTCTGCCCTGGCGTGTTTTCCACCACAATGCCTTTCTCCTTTGCGTAGGCCGTGTCTATGCTATCATATCCTGCACCTGCCCTCACGACTATTTTCAGGTTAGGAGCAGCATCGATAAGTTCAGGCGTAACCTTGTCCGAACGTACAATCAGCGCATCTGCATCAGCCACAGCTTTCTTGGCTTCAGTGACGTCTGCATAATTCTCTACCAACAAGAATTTGTGTCCTGCACTCTCTATCTCCTGTTGCATACCTGCCACTGCGGCCGGAGCAAACGGTTTCTCTGTCAATACTAAAACGTTCATAAGAAAATCGGTTAATATAGGTTGAAATAGCCCTTAGGACATATCTCCTAAGGGCTATGTATTTATTGTTATGACTCTAAAATCAATGGTTTGTCTCAAACTCCTTCATACAAGCCACAAGAGCGTTCACGCCCTCTATGGTCTGTGCATTGTAGCAACTTGCACGGAATCCTCCGACAGAGCGGTGCCCCTTGATACCGACCATACCCTTTGATGTGGCGAACTCAAGGAATGGTTTCTCGAGCTCTGCATACTCAGGCTGCATTACGAAACAGATATTCATAAGAGAGCGGTCTGCCGTCTCCACTGTGCCACGGAACAGTTTGTTACGGTCTATCTCATCATACAGTATCTCCGCACGCTGCTTGGCAAGTTTGTCCATAGCTTCAACGCCTCCATGCGCCTTGAGCCAACGCAATGTCTCAAGAGCAGAATAGATAGGTACTACTGGTGGCGTATTGAACATTGAGCCCTTCTCTACATGTGTGCGGTAGTCGAGCATAGTAGGTATCTGGCGTGGAGCCTTGCCTAAGGCATCGTTCTTCACGATGATAAGCGTGACACCGGCCATTGCCAGATTCTTCTGGGCACCTGCGTATATACAGTCGTATTTTGACACATCTACGGGACGGCTGAATATATCGGACGACATGTCAGCAATGAGACTTACAGGCACATCCAAGTCCTCACGTATCTCTGTACCATAGATCGTATTGTTTGTCGTTATATGCAGATAGTCAACGTCTGTGGGGCATTCCCATCCCTTGGGAATAAACGTATAGTTGGAGTCTGCGGAAGAAGCCACTTCTACAACATCGCCAAACAGTTTGGCCTCTTTCATAGCCTTCTTGGCCCATGTTCCCGTATTAAGATAAGCGGCTTTCTTTATAAGGAAGTTGTACGGTATCATGCAGAACTCCAGCGATGCTCCACCACCGAGGAAAAGAACAGAATATCCTTCAGGTATGTTAAGAATGTCTTTTATCAGCGACTCTGCCTCATCGACTACAGGCTGGAAGTCCTTTGAGCGATGACTTATTTCCGCCAATGACAGACCTGTGCCATTGAAATCCAGTATTTGCTTTGCAGTGTTCTCTATCACCTCACGTGGGAGAATAGACGGGCCTGCATTAAAATTAAACTTTTTCATACGGATATTACTTTTAAGTTATATATTATTTCTTTTATTACTCTTTAAGTTCTGCGAAATTACATTTTTTATTTGAAACACGCAAGCAAATGAACATTATTTTAGCATTTAAGCTGTATTTCAAACAAATTGACACTTAAAACATTCATTATATATATCCTGTCTATATCAATAGTCTGTATTCTCAGCGCAATAACTCAAATACAGTTTTCACTCCCTTTATTTTCTCATTCCTCAACTTCTGCAAAAGTTGTTTAACGACATCTGTGCTGACAGCCACGTAGGCATAACGCTCTTTCACGTCTATCTTACCGACATTATCTTTGTCTACACCGCCTTTTTTACATATCAGCCCCAATATGTCTCCACGACTGATTTTGTCTTTCTTTCCCTTACCTATATATATAGTTGCCATACGGGGTTTAGAAGGTTGCGGCAATATGTCTGGCAAGGTCATCTCATCGTCAGAGATGACATAGTCTGGCAATGTCTCCGACGGGCCGAGTAAGAATATCACATCACCCGTAGCATCCCATCGGGCAGTACGTCCATTACGATGAGTGCATGCCTCCCTGGTCTCTGGCAAGTGATAGTGTATGACATGCCCTATACCATTAATATCAAGTCCACGTGATGCGAGGTCTGTACAAACCATTATATTCGCAGAGCCATTTGAAAACTTATAGAGAGCCGCCTCACGCTCTTTCTGGTCAAGACCTCCGTGAAACGCACTTACGACAAAGCCTTTCTCGCAAAGATAATCAGCAACGCGCTCCACACTGTCACGATAATTTACAAAGACAACGGCACTATCACTCCCAATTGAACAAAGACAAGCGTATAATGTATCGAGTTTGTCTTTTTTCACACTCCTAAGAACATGTATTCTGATACGGTCGGACAAATCATTGTTTTCTGTCCGATAGTCAATCATGCGTGTGTTGCTGATATTCACGTACTGAGGTATAGTATCTACTGCTGTCGCAGACAACAAGACATGACGGCTCGCAAACCGTAGTTTTGTCATAAGACTCATCATCTCTCCTGAGAATCCCATATCCAGACACTTGTCAAACTCATCAATGACTACCGTCCTAACATGCGCTATTGATATGTTGTCCTTGTCTATATGATCATTCAATCTTCCCGGCGTAGCAAATATTATCTGCGGCATCAGTTTACGTATTTCACGATGCTCATCCATGGTCTGTCTGCCACCATAGCACGCATACCCACGTACACCGCACTTCATTGCCCGAAGTACATTGACAGACTGTAATGCGAGTTCACGCCCCGGTACTACCACGACAGCCTGTACATTATCATTAGCCTTGTCAACAGATGCTACCAACGGCAACAAATAAGCAAGGGTCTTGCCAGTTCCTGTCGGTGACAGCAACACAATATCGGAGCCAGAGTGCAGGAACGCCTCTGACATTTTTTTCTGCATATCATTAAGTTCAGATATGCCAAGATTATCTAATATATTATTTTCCATCTTTTTTTCTCAGCAAGTTATCTATCTCATCAAATTCCTTACCCATATTAAGGTTCAGGTATATCGTGTACAGAGGCAATCCCCACCGCTGCTTATCATCAGGCATAAGAGCCCTGTACTTCTGTATATACGGTAACGCACTCCTATACAGGCTCAACAGACGCGGTTTCTGTTTACGAGACATCTCTATACTGTTGTCTATCTTGACTGCTTGATTGTAGAAACACAGGCCCGCATTGAGATAAGGCTCCGCAAGTGTGTCATTTCGCGATATCAGGCTCTTACTTATATCAAGGCACTCATCATATCTACCAAGCTCAAGCATCAAGGAACTGCGTGCAAACAGGAACACCATATTCGTACTGTCCACAGCCAAGGCCCTATCCGTAAGTTGCAAAGATTTCTCCATATCCTTACGGATGTTGAAGTAATATTTAAACAACCTCGGGAAATAGTACATGGTCTTAGGATAAGTATCAAATCCCCTGATAAGTGTTGCCACAAGTTTTGACGTATCCTTCAGTGCAGTATATGTCTCTGCCACATACTGCAACTTATTGTCAAGTTTTATGGTGTCTGCAAGAGCCATGTCTATGTATTTCAATGTCTTGCCAGTATCTTTTATCTTATATGCGCTATACAATGCCATGTAAATGGCCAACGGCATACGTGAGTCGTTCTCCATAAAGGAATACCCCGTGAAAAGACTATCTTTCCCACAATCCACATAGGTATCAAACATGTTGTAAGCCTCCGCAAAATTCTGCTTACCCACAAAAAACATGCCGCCGCTATAAATATTCTTGCGGAACGGTATCAGAAACTCAGCATGTTTCTTGCGATACTTCGGAGACACCTTACCCCTTCTGTCAGGCGATGCGTCTATGCGGTCATAATCCTCATATACCAAGAACATCTTTCGTGCATTAAGAAACAATCCAGCAGTATCTGGATTATTCTTCAGAAATATAGCCTCATTCTTCACATCATACTGCTTCTTGACAGCATTGAAAAGCACTTCCCATATATTGGTTTTATGTCGGTTTGCAGAATCTTTGAGAAGTTCTCTCATCTTAGCCTCTGCCTGTTCAAGATTCCTTCCAGCCTTAATATCACTCTTGGCCGCAGACACCTCCTTCTTTTGCGCAAAGCATCCTGCTGTCAACACAATGGAAAAAAACACTAATAACAGTCTCCTCAACATAATTCCTTAAATCTTTATGTTCAAATATTGCTGGATATACAATTTCTTTCAAGCCAAGATTCTATCCTAAGCACACTCAAAACAAGTCTCATCAGACCAACAATTACCATGAGACGAAAACTCAAAAGTCACCTTTCCGTATTACAACTATCATACGGAAAGGTGATTTCATGCAAATATGCCCATTTCAGGACATACAGCTAAGCGTGGTGAAATTTACTCACACAAAGCCTTTACTTCCTTTGTACGGCTGTCATTCTCGCCATACAGCGTGTAGTAGCACTGATAAAGAGGATAGCCCCACTTTGCCTCGCTGCGGTCTGGGTCAAGCTCACGTGCTTTCTCAAGATACTTCACTGACTCCTCAAGCACTTTCTTCTGCTCGGCGAGCGTACCTAAACCAGCAGCCTTCTGGTTGAGGCAATAGCCCAAGAATGTATAGATAAGCGGTTTCTTAGGATCTGCCTGAATGGCTTTCTTGAAATCCTCCACTGCGGCATCCCACTGAGAATCATTCATCTCGGTCTGTCCCTTGATGGCATAGGCTGAGAAACAGTTGGGATTCTCAGCGAGTTTCTCGCTTATCACCTGAGCCTGCTTATCCTTCATTCCAAGATTTCCAAGCATGCTTGCATAGTTGCTGAAGATAGTCTCGCTCTTGTCATTGGCATACAACGTCTCAAACTGCTGCACGCATTTCACAGAGTCCTCACGTGTCTTGAGTCCCTGCTGCATGAGGTACATCTTAAGATTGAGCGCATCCTTGTACGATGCGGTGTCCTTCAGAGCCACATCACAATACTTGTTGGCAGTCTCCATGTCCTTGTTCTGGAATGCTATGACAGCACTTACGCGAGCCACCTCACCTACATACTGGTCAACGCCCTTAGACTTGTCACGGTCAGCGAAAAGAGGAGCGGTTGAGCTCTCTACATACATAGAGAAAAACTTGTATGCCTCATTCTGGTTGTTGAGACGTGAAGCATCCTGGCCTGCGTTGATGAGGTTTGTGCGCAGTCCCCACAATGCCTCCTGATTGGCCTTGTGGAACTTAGGAGCGACCTTGCCTTTGGCATTGGGCATGTTATCGTACTTGTCACACTCGATAGCATCTCTCAGTGCTGTATAGATAGCATTGCAATAGCCTACTGTATCATAGGGCTCTATCTTATCCTGCTTCAGCTGCTGGGCCACCTGGTTACCGCTGATGATAGCCTCCTCCTTGTGTATCTTCTCCATGGAGAGCTGCACCATCTTATTATAAGCCTTGGCCTTCTGGTCGTTTGTCATCGACGCGAGTCCTCCATTCAAGATACTCTTAGCCTCTGAATAAGTCTTAGCCTTCAGCAGTGCCTTAAGAGCATCGCCTTGAGCAAATGTCGAAGTGGCAGCTACTGCCATAGCGACAACTAACAAAATCTTCTTCATAGTTTTAACTTTTAAAAAATTGTGTTCTCTTTTATATTATCAACACAACGGCAAGGCATCGTACGACTCTTGCCATTGTGTCAACAAACAATCATCACTTATCTTCATCATCAAGAATGTCCGATGCAAACAAATCCTGCTCTACGACACCCTTGCTTGAAGGTTCTACGGACTCATTGTCCTCCTTGATGGCACTCTGAGAGTCAGCAAACTTATTGCGGCTTTCCTCCTCTGCCGTTGCCTCAAGCTCACTGCTCATCACTTTGCAGACGCTTGCGATGATGTCATTCTTCTTTGTCAGGTTGATAAGTCTGACACCCTGAGTGGCCCGTCCCATGACACGGCATTCTGCAACAGACAACCTGATGGCTATGCCACTACGGTTGATAATCATGAGGTCATTCTGGTCCGTGACATTCTTTATCGCCACAAGCCGTCCTGTCTTATCTGTTATGCTGAGGGTCTTTACGCCCTTACCACCACGTGATGTCTTACGGTAGTCCTCTACCTGCGAGCGTTTACCATATCCGTTCTCACTGACTACCATGACGGTCTCAGACGATGCGTCATTCACCACTATCATGCCTACGACTGCGTCGTCGCCGTCGTCAAGCCTCATTCCACGGACACCTGTTGACACACGGCCCATGACACGCACATCACTCTCATTGAATCTCACAGCGCGTCCGTTTCTATTAGCCAGTATAAGCTCGTTCTTGCCGTTAGTAAGACGTACGTCTACGACCTCATCACCATCAACGATGTTAATGGCATTTACGCCATTGGCACGCGGACGCGAATAAGCCTCCAGACACGTCTTCTTGACAGTTCCGTTCTTAGTAGCGAATACTACATAATGCGACTTCACGAACTCCTCGTCATCAAGCCCTCTCAAGCGCAGCATAGCATTCACCGAATCATCGCTATCTATATTGAGCATATTCTGTATTGCCCTACCCTTGAAGTTCTTGTCGCCTTCAGGTATCTCATAGCATTTGAGCCAATAGCAGCGGCCCTTGCGCGTGAAGAACAGCATGGTCTGATGCATTGTGGCCGGGTATATGCTTTCGGTGAAGTCTTGCTCACGGGTGCGTGCGCCCTTTGCACCCACGCCACCTCTTGCCTGCTCACGGAACTCGCTCAGTGCCGTACGCTTGATGTAGCCGAGATGGCTTACCGTTATCACCACAGGGTCGTTGGGATAGAAGTCCTCCGCATTGAACTCATGCTCATACGGCTTGATTTCCGTGCGACGGGCATCACCGTATTTCTCCTTCACTTCAAGGAGTTCATCCTTCATCACCTTCTTACACAACTCAGGGTCATCAAGTATTGCCTGCAAATGTGCTATGAGCTTCTCCAACTCCTCATACTCACCTCTCAACTGATCCATACGCAGACCTGTCAACTGCGACAAGCGCATATCAACTATTGCCTTAGACTGTACCTCATCAAGCTGGAAGCGGTTCTCCAAGTTGCGCTGCGCATCGACAGGAGTCTTGCTTCCACGTATTATATGTACCACCTCGTCAATGTTGTCACATGCTATGATCAGTCCCTCAATGATGTGTGCACGGTCCTGAGCTTTCTTCAGATCGAATTTAGTCCGTCGGATAGTGACATCATGTCGATGGTCAATGAAGTATCTCACGCAATCCTTGAGCGAGAGCAGACGCGGACGTCCTTTCACCAACGCAATACAGTTGACAGAGAATGAACTTTGCATTGCCGTCAGCTTATACAACTTATTGAGTATCACGTTGGCGTTGGCATCACGCTTAACATCCACAACGATTCGCATGCCTTGACGGCCAGACTCATCGTTGACATTTGAAATGCCGTCTATCTTGCCTTCTTTCACCAAGTCAGCGATATTTGATACCAATTGTGCCTTGTTCACACCATAAGGTATCTCTGTCACGACTATCTTGTCATGACTTTCTCCGCTCTCAATCTCCGATTTGGCACGCAACACCACTCTTCCACGGCCTGTCTCATAAGCATCCTTAACACCCTGGAGGCCATAGATATAGGCACCTGTTGGGAAGTCAGGGGCCTTGATGTACTTCATGAGTCCGTCAGTGTCAATATCAGGATTGTCTATATAAGCACAGCAGCCATCGATGACTTCTCCGAGATTATGTGTAGGTATATTCGTCGCCATTCCGACAGCGATACCGTTTCCGCCATTGACCAGCAGATTAGGCACCTTTGTAGGCATGACCGATGGCTCAAGCAGGGTATCGTCAAAGTTTGGCATCATGTCCACGGTGTCCTTCTCAAGGTCATCCATCACATGCTCACCCATCTTAGAGAGTCGACACTCAGTATATCGCATGGCGGCAGGTGAGTCGCCATCCACCGAGCCAAAGTTGCCATGACCGTCTACAAGCATATAGCGCATGTTCCAGTCCTGTCCCATACGGACAAGGGCTCCATACACCGAGCTGTCGCCATGAGGGTGGTACTTACCGAGCACCTCTCCTACGACACGCGCACACTTCTTATATGGATTATTGCTTGTGTTTCCGATTCCGAGCATACCGTAAAGGATACGGCGGTGTACCGGCTTGAAGCCATCGCGCACATCAGGCAGAGCACGCGAGACAATCACCGACATACTGTAGTCGATGTAAGAGGATTTCATCTCATCCTCAATGTTGACCTTTCTTATACGGTCAAAATCAATCGTCTGATTTTCGTCCATTAATATCTATTGTTTACTTTTCTCATCCACGACACCGTTTTTCCATAAAATCGCTCAAAAAGCCATTTATTTCGCGTATAAGCGCATTTCGGCGTCTTTTTATTGTGTAAAGGTAAGCATTTTCCACGACTCCCACAAGCAACGAAGCCCCACAAAATGTTATTTTTAGTTAATGGTACTTACAGGTATGCCTGAACACAGTCTGCGCCAAAAGCCGCCAAGCCGCCCAAGAGCCACGACAAGCATGCAGACCGCAAAACCAACTCCGTCACTCCGATGTGCCTGCATCATACTTAAAGTCCATGACATTATCCCACTGGTCATCGGCCCAAACCGTAAACCTGCAGTCGCCAGGCACCACTGGTTCCGTGAAGAACGTGCCTGTATATCGGCTCATACAGTTAATCCTTACGGGCACGCCACTGTACTTGCGCTGATAAAGCACGGCATCATCCTCACCGAGTGCCGACACCGTGACATCTATCTCGTCTGAATTGGCACGCGGAAAAGTGTACACGTCATACGATGACTCTCCATCATAAGCTCCAGCAGACACAGTCCGCGCCTCCGTCTGCTTCGAATTGACGATACCACAACCAGAGAGAGCATCAAACGTACTGCTGCCTCCTGTGTAGTAGAATCGCATCTTCTTGACAGCAGACGGCACCTTATCGCTTATCACGAAGCGGAACATGGCCACAGCACGCTTGAGCTGCACATCGGCAGTCGTCTCCGTACCGAGTTCCAAGGACGTGCAAGAGTAGAACGTATCCGTCACCTTACCGTCAAATGTAATCTTCTCTGGATTAGTAAGCGTAGCTTTTTTCAGTCCACTATGGGCTATGACCACCAGCCTGTACTTACCCTTCGGGGCAGTCAGCGTCATCTGCCCGAAACTCTCATCATCCGACTTCTGCTCAGATTCCACCACCTTGTCAAAGCCCGTGCCGTCGCTGGCTTCCGTATAAAGAGCATAAGATATTCTGCCACACAACTCGCCCAACGGTCTCAGCACACGCGTCGGGCCACCCTGTCGGACATCTGTCTGCGCATCCGCATCAAAAGACGGGCCATCGACATCTGCGACACGTATGCTTATACTCGCATACGACGGCACCGATGGATTACCACCATCAACATCTGGCGAATACTCCTTGTCACATGCGGCCATGAACAGCGAGCACAGCACGAGCAGCGAGGCCACGGCCGTATTACCGAACAAACTTCTTGAAATAGAACTATACATAAGGTTTAAAGTTAGAAAGTTTATGAATAACAACGCATAAAACGCCACACATCCTATGCGGCAGCACCTCATCACGCCCCATACCATGACTTCCATAAAGTCGTCTATGGCACAACAGCCACTACTGGCTGCCTATCACCTGCCACGTAATCACCGTAAGCAGCAACAATCAAGCCCACCCACAGGCTTGCATGTATAAAAATGTGGTATGCATGGGAGAGACTCATCACAAACGCAAACGGGTCTCACCCATGCCATCCATACATGTAGCAGGAATCTATGCGGAATCCGCAGCTACACTTAATTCTTGAAACTATGCACTGGAGCAGGAATACGCCCCACACGGTTCACGAAGTCGTCACACCCGAAAGTATTGACATGCATTATCGGGGCATGCCCGAGCAGACCGCCGAAGTCCACGTTGTCACCCACCTTCATGCCGTAAGCCGGTATCACACGCACGGCGGTAGTTTTCTGGTTGACCATACCAATGGCTGCCTCGTCAGCGATGATGCCGGATATAGTGGTAGCCTTGGTGTCTCCCGGTATGGCTATCATATCGAGTCCCACAGAGCAAACGCATGTCATGGCCTCAAGTTTCTCTATCGTCAAGGCCCCAGCCTCCACGGCATCTATCATGCCCTGATCCTCACTCACGGGGATGAACGCGCCACTCAGTCCTCCGACATAAGACGAGGCCATGATGCCGCCCTTCTTCACCTGGTCATTAAGGAGGGCAAGCGCAGCCGTAGTACCTGGAGCGCCGGGGTGCTCAAGCCCTATCTCCTTGAGGATGTCAGCCACACTGTCGCCCACGGCAGGTGTAGGCGCGAGCGACAAGTCGATAATGCCAAACGGTATGTTCAGACGACGCGAAGCCTCCTTGGCCACAAGTTGCCCCACACGCGTTATCTTGAACGCCGTGCGCTTAATGGTCTCACAGAGCGTCTCGAAACTCTCACCGCGCACACTCTCAAGAGCGTATTTCACCACACCTGGGCCACTCACGCCGACACTTATCACCGCATCGGGCTCCGACACGCCGTGGAAGGCTCCTGCCATGAACGGGTTGTCATCAGGAGCATTGCACAGCACCACCAGTTTGGCACATCCAATAGAGGCGGCATCCTTTGTCAGCGCGGCCGTCTCCTTGATGGTCTCTCCCATGAGTCTCACGGCATCCATATTGATACCTGTCTTTGTGGAGCCTACATTCACGGAACTGCACACGAAGTCAGTCTCCGCGAGGGCCTTCGGTATAGACCTTATAAGCAGCTCATCGCTATGGCTCATGCCCTTCGACACGATGGCAGAGTAGCCACCGAGGAAGTTCACGCCAAGTTCCCTGGCGGTGTTGTCAAGCGTCTTGGCTATACGCACATAGTCGTCCGCGGTATTGCATGCCGCGCCGCCCACCAGCGATATTGGCGTTATCGCTATACGCTTGTTCACGATAGGAATACCGAACTCCTTGGATATATCCTCTCCCGTCCTCACGAGGTCTTTCGCGAGACGCGTTATCTTGTCGTGTATGTTGTCACAGAGCTTGTCGAGATTGCCGTCGGCACAGTCGAGCAGATTGATGCCCATAGTGATGGTGCGCACGTCAAGGTTCTCACGCTCTATCATCTTATTGGTCTCAAGGACCTCAAAAATATTTATCATCCTTAGCTTGAAATTTGTTGCAGTGGCCGTCATCCAGCCACATCATTATTTATAACGCCGAATGCATTGTCACATTCATGCCAGACCTTGTAATTGATGCCTGTCGCCAAAGCACATGGCGACATCGGTCAGATGCGGTGCATCATGTCGAAGATGTCCTCCCGCTGGCATTTCACCTGTACGCCTATTCCCAAGCCTATATCCTCAAGCTCCTTCGACATCACCTCAAACGGTTTCTCCAGTTTCGTGACATCCACTATCATCATCATGTTGAAATACTCCTGCACGATGGTCTGCGAGATGTCAAGGATATTGAGGTTGTTCTCTGCCAGATAACTGCATACTTTGGCTATGATGCCTATGGCATCCTTGCCGACCACTGTAATAATCGTCTTATTCATTTTGTCTATCGTTATGTATTTTCGGTTGCGTACGCACGCCGCTACCGCGATATATAAACTTTGTGTATGTATCAATTCTCATCCGGGGCGATGGTCACCTTATTCATATCGTCCATGCCTTCTTTCATCACCTTGGATATGAAGTTCTCAAGATCCTCGTCAAGTCCGCTCATGAGGTCTCCTCCGATGATTATCGTCTCATTGTCGGCAAGGAACAACTCTCCGACCGTAGCTCTCTCATCATTCTCAAGCACGAGGCTGTACGGCTTCATTATGCCGAGTCCCTCCAGGGTGTCACGCATCTTCTCGCAAGAGTCACGCATCACCGTGCATGCCTCGTGGTAGAACTGCTCATCGGTATTATTAATCCATTGCTCTACTACGCAACGCGTCACCTCATTGTCGTCATCGTCAAAAGCTATCAGCTCACCACTTTCCTGAAAGAGCACGATATGTATGTCTGTCACGAGCGAAGCCTCGTCACTCGTAGGAAACTTCTGGGCTATCTTCTTCAGGAAGCGTTCAATCTGTTGCAATGTTTGTTCTGAAACCTTCATAATGCGTACTTATAGTTATTATTATCTTGCAAACTTACATATTTTTTTTGATATAGCGCGTATTTGACGATGTTTTTTCGGCCACATCCATGAAATGGGCCAACAAAAGCGAGTCTGCGCCACCCACTCCGTGCGGCACTTCCAAGACGAAAGAGAGCATATCAATCGCTTGACATGCTCTCCTAAAATTATTTTACAGACGTTGTTTTAAAGTTTGACTTTATAACTTATTAAAACTAAATGTCTTATTTCTTGAAGAAGTCCTTGACTGCCTCGTTGGGCACCATGCGCTCATCGAATATGTATGCGCCAGTCTTAGGGCTCTTCACCATCTTAATGACCTTTGTATATGCGCGACCATCCGTAGATCCTTCGTGGAGGGTAGCGACCGCTTTCTTTGCCATGTTATATTATGTATTATTTTATCTCCTTGTGAAGAGTCATCTTCTTCAGGATTGGGTTATACTTCATCAGTTCCATACGTTCAGGAGTATTCTTGCGGTTCTTGGTAGTCACATAGCGACTTGTGCCAGGCATTCCGCTCTCTTTCATCTCCGTGCATTCCAGAATGACCTGCACTCTATTGCCCTTTGCTTTCTTAGCCATTGTATTATTCTCCTATAACTTTAATATCCTTCCAATCTACATAGCCATTAGCAACAGCTGACTTGAGAGCTGCATCAAGGCCCACCTTATTAATCAGACGCAGACCAGCAGCGCTAATCTTAAGGCTTATCCAACAGTTCTCCTCTACATAGAAGAACTTCTTGTTGAACAGATTCACATCGAAGCTGCGCTTTGTGCGGTGCTTAGAATGTGAAACGTTGTTTCCGATCTGGGCTTTTTTACCAGTAATCTGACAAATTTTCGACATTTCTATCTAATTTTTTTGTTTTCGTTTTTGATACCTATTCCAAACAGAGTGCAAAGTTAATACATTTTTCATTAACACAAATATTTTCCTCCACGGATAATCAATTATTTAAGATTTTTTATTATTATTTCGTATCATGAGGACACAACCCTGTGCAGCAAACGTATCAAAAGCCACTTACCCCAGCCGCATCTCGCGCAACAAGTTCTTCTGATGCTCCGTAAGATTGGTAGGAAGCGTCACGTTGTAAGTGATTATCAAGTCACCGAACGTGCCATCGCCTCTGTCATAGCCCTTGGCACGCAGACGCACCTTGGTGCCGTTCTGCGTCTCAGGTTTCACCTTGAGCTTGACTTTTGAGCCATTGCCCATCTGAAGGAGCACCTCACCTCCGAGCAGCGCCGTGTACAGGTCTATGTTCACCGTAGCGTTCATATCGCCACGGTTCTGCCTTGCGCCGGCCCGACGCGCACCGGCCTTGGCACCCTGCCCGAACAGATCATTAAAGAAACTTGAGAACCCTCCACTGCCGAAGCCCGAGAAATCGAAACCATCAAACGGAGAGCCCTCACCGCTCCATCCGGTTCCACCGAATCCTTGTCCAGGCCCGCCGGCCCCGGCTGCGGCCCCTTCACGCCACTTTTCGCCATACTGGTCATACAGACGACGTTTCTCAGGGTCATTGATTACATCATACGCCTCATTCAGAGCCTGAAACTTAGCCTTAGCTTTCGGGTCGTTAGGATGCAAGTCGGGATGAAACTGCTTTGCCCTCTTACGATAAGCCTCGCGCACATCCTTTTGTGGAATATCTTTGTTTACACCAAGAATTTTGTAATAATCTATAAATGCCATAATCTATCCTCCATTTTGACAAACCACATACAAAATTGATGCCAAACGCCTATTGTCACACCATCTTATTTCGGTCGCACAGTCCTTGGCACCACCACGACGCGCGATGCACGCCGAACCCAAATGCGAAACGGCCCATTTCGCAGTCCAATTCGGCCCATTTCGCACTGCGATTCGGGCCGTTTTACAACGCAAAACGGCCTGAAATACAACACGCTGTATATCAGTACATTATAACCAACTACTTCAATCATTCCACAACCGTTGAAATACTGCTACTATCATGGTCAAACTGACACATTATTATATATATCATGCTGACAACGCCAATACGTCAAGGCAAGGCCACGGCTGCGAAAGCCACGGCCGCAGAGGCCACATGGCATTTATAGAAAAATCAAAGTTTTTTAAGTCCGTTTAAATATTGATAGCGATGTTTATTCAAAAAAAATATCTAACTTTGCAATTTACAATAACAAAAGTATGGATAGCGGCAAGCAAGAATATTGCAGCCTGCCTATTCAAGACATTCATACAGATGGAAGAGATTATCAAATACTTTCCCCAGGCGAGTGAGCTCCAGCGTAGGCAATTGGCTGCCCTCATGGAGCTGTACAAGGATTGGAACAGCAAAATCAACGTCATATCACGCAAGGACATCGACAATCTGTTCATCCACCACGTGCTGCACTCACTGGCAATAGCCAAGTTTATAAACTGGAAGCCCTCCACCAACATACTCGACTTCGGCACAGGCGGAGGCTTTCCCGGCATACCCCTGGCCATAATGTTCCCCGAATGCCACTTCACGCTGATTGACGGCACAGGCAAGAAGATCAAGGTGGTGACGGAGGTGGCTGCCGCCATCGGTCTACAGAACGTAACGGCCAAGCACATACGTGGCGAGGAAGAGAAAGGGACTTACGACTTCGTGGTGAGCCGCGCGGTGATGCAGCTGCCAGACTTGGTGAAAATCATACGTAAGAACATATCGCACTCTCAGCGCAACGCCATCGCCAACGGACTGATATGTCTCAAGGGTGGCGACATAAAGGAAGAAACAGCACCCTTCAAGAAAATCATTGAGACCGAGGATATAGGCAAATGGTTTGACAACGAATGGTTTGAAGGCAAACACTTAATCTACGTACCACTATGATGAATATCAAGAGATTCGTATGCAATATGCTGCAAGAAAACTGCTACGTGGTGAGCGACGACACCAAGGAGTGCGTCATCATAGACTGCGGGGCATACTATGAGGAGGAGCATAAGGCCATAGAGCGATACATCCATGACGAGGGACTGCGCCCCATGCATCTGCTCGCCACACACGGACACCTCGACCACAACTTCGGCAATGCCGCCATAGGCCATGCCTATGGCCTGAACCCCGAGATGTCAGAGAAAGACGCTCCTCTCATCGCTGCTGCGCAGACACAGGCGGAGGCATTCTACGGCGTGACGCTGAAGGACAGCATCCCTGCGGCTGGCCACTACTTCACCGACGACGAGGAGCTGCACTTCGGCCACCACACGCTGAAGGTGATTTCCTCCCCGGGCCACTCACGCGGGTCTGTGTGCTTCTATTGCAGCGAGGAGAAGGTGCTTTTCAGTGGCGACACGCTGTTCAGGCACTCCATAGGGCGTACCGACTTTGAGGGCGGCAGCATGCTGCAGATAATACAAAGCCTCAGGAGTCTGGCACAGCTCGATGATGACGTGACCGTGTTGCCGGGCCATGGCGAGGCCACCACCATAGGCGAGGAATGCGCACACAACCCCTATATTGACAGATAATACAAGGGCCGCCGGCACGAGACCGTGCTGCGGACAGACAATCATCATGAAACTACCCAACGACACCCGCCAGAAAACCATCCTCGGCATAGACCCCGGCACCAATGTCATGGGCTACGGAGTACTCAGAGCGACAGGCAACAAGGCCGAGATGATAGACATGGGAGTCATAGACATGCGCAAGCACTCAGACCCCTATCAGCGGTTAGGCATAATATACGACAGGGTGACAGCTACAATAGAAGAGCACCGCCCCGATGAGATGGCCATTGAGGCTCCTTTCTTCGGAAAGAACATACAGTCCATGCTGAAGCTCGGGCGTGCGCAAGGCGTGGCCATAGCGGCTGCAGTAAGCCATGGCATAGACGTGCATGAGTACGCGCCCATGAAGATAAAGATGGCCATTACAGGACAGGGACAGGCATCCAAGGAGCAGGTGTCGGAGATGCTCAAGCGTCTGCTCAACCTCACCAGTTCAGAGATGCCGCGCTTCATGGATGCCACGGATGCCCTCGCCGCCGCCTACTGCCACTTCATGCAAGGTGGCATACCGTCTATCGGCAAGCATTACAGCGGATGGGGCGACTTCGTACAAAGAAATCAAGACAGAATATGCAGAAGATAATAAGTATAGTCAACGGCGTGGCCAAGAAGCCGGAATGGCGGATGGCATCGCCCGTAAACTTCGACATCAACGCCCACGAGAACATTGCCGTGTTCGGCCCCAACGGTGGAGGAAAGTCTATGTTCATAGACATGCTCATAGGTCGGCACCCTATGTTTGACGGATGCGCATGCTACGACTTCTCTCCCAACCCCGAGCCTGGCTCCGTAGCTGCCAATGTGAAGTATATCACGTTCCGCGACACATACGGGGGCGATAACGACAAGACATACTATCTGCAGCAGCGGTGGAACCAGACCGAGATAAGCGATGAGACCCCTACCGTGAAGTCGGTTCTCGATGAGGCATACGCGCTGTCGGGCAATGACACTGAGAATCACCGCAAACTGCGCGACTACATATACTCTTTCTTTGACATACCATCTATTGCCGACAAGCACATCACGCTGCTGTCAAGCGGCGAGCTGCGAAAACTGAAGATAACGTCGTCGGTATTCTCAAGTCCGCGTCTGCTCATCATAGACAATCCATTCATAGGACTTGACGCAGAGACCCGCGAGCAGTTCAAGGGTCTGCTCGACACCATGTCAAGGAATCTCGGCATACAGACCATGCTGGTACTGAACCGATATGAGGACGTACCCGACTTCATCACACATGTAGTGGAAGTGAAGGACATGCTGGTGGGTGAGAAAGTCACACTCGACGCGTTCCGCCGCGGCCATACGCCCACTCCTCAGACATGTCTCTCTGATGATTTGCGGCGACAAATAGCCGCACTGCCATACCACAACGACGACTATGACACGAAGCATGTGGTAGACATGTCGCACGTGTTCATAAAGTACGGGGAGCGCACCATACTGAAAGACCTCAACTGGCAAATAGCCAATGGCGACCGCTGGGCCCTGTGCGGCCAGAACGGTGCAGGCAAGTCCACCGTCCTGAGTCTCATCTGCGCCGACAACCCACAGAGCTACGCATGCGATATAACCCTGTTTGACAAGAAGCGAGGCAGTGGCGAAAGCATCTGGGAGATAAAGAAGCACATAGGCTATGTGTCACCGGAGATGCACCGCGCCTACCACCGCGACATAGAGGTGATGAAAATCGTGGCCAGCGGCTTCAACGACAGCGTGGGACTATATACCCACATCACCCCCGAGCAACGGGAGGCATGCCTTTTCTGGCTCAACGTATTCGGGATAGGCGACAAGGCGGAGAGCCACTTCCTCAAGCTGTCGAGCGGTGAGCAGCGGCTCGTACTGTTGGCCCGGGCTTTCGTCAAAGACCCTGAGCTCATAGTGCTTGATGAGCCCCTGCACGGACTTGACGACATGAACAAGCGTCTGGTGATGGATGTCATCAACGCCTTCACATCGCGTAAGAACAAAACTCTCATCATGGTCACTCACTATAAGTCGGAATACCCTGAGTGCATACATGACACAAAGACTCTGATAAAGAACGCATGATGCCGTATATGCCACAGGCGCATACGCATGGCATACTATCAGGCATGAAACAGAATACACGACTTTAAAAATTAACACATAAAAATACAGACAAGATTATGAGAAGAATCGCATTTATACTTTTCGCCTTATGTATGTTGGCCACCAACAGTAAGGCACAGGATATCTACAAGGAGGTGGTGAGACTGAAAAGCAAAGCCGAGGCACTGATGAACGACACTACCCAGAACATTGAGGCCCGCAAGATAGCATGCTTCAAGAATGATGCTCTGTACTACCTCATGGACAAGGCCGCAAATGAGGACAACTTCAGCGAGATAGAGCTCGGCAAGCAAGCCAACGCCATGATAGAGTTTGTCAACACTTTCGTGAAGCGTCTGTCGCAGGAGAAGAAGAAAAAAGACAAGGATATCATTCTCGCCACGTACAAGAACGCCACGACGAGCAACTCGCTGTTTCTCGACCCCGAGAAGGACATAACGTATGGCTACGTAGACAACGAGAAGTTCATCACTCAGTTCTCGCTTGACACCGATTGGGTGAAAGCCCTTGCGCAAGTCAAGAAGTAGTCATACGGCTTGACGGCACACTTACGTTGGCGGTATGTATCGGAGCGACATCCGTGCATAATGTATATATACGCAGAAACCGCGTTATGACAGAGACTTTCCTTATCTGTCATAACGCGGTTTCTGCGTATGCTTATTGTATGAGCTATGCGTCTACGGCTACGGGTAGCTGACTGAAAAGTTTGCGCCCACGCATATAATAGTCGAGAATCAACGACCTGTCATACACCTCTTCTATCTCATCCACCACACGCCTACGCTGTATCTCCGTGCGCTGTGGCGCAAAGTCAGCCATCCACCTGCTGAAGTCGCGGCGGGCTTTCAGCACGGCCTTGAAGTCATCCCAGTCACATTTCAGTGCCATCTGCGCCGCCGCGATGTAGTCAAGCACCCGACGCACACGCATCACATGCGCCAACTTGTCATCGTCGGTGTTCTTGTACACCATCGTCAGGTTATTGCGGAAATTGAGGTACGTTTTCATCGGGTTGCCCTTAGGCAGAGTACCGCCGCCGATATGCCACACCTTGCTCTGCGGCACACAGGCCAGCCTACGTCCCATAAGTCTCAGACGCCAGCAGAGGTCTATCTCCTCATTGTGTGCGAAGAACCGTCCGTCGAACCCGCCAGCATGCCAGAAGTCGTCACTCCGTATGAGCATACATGCACCTGTCGTCCACAGCACGTCACGAACGGTGTCGTACTGTCCGTCATCATGCTCCACCGTACCGAATATACGGCCACGGCAGAACGGGTACCCATACTTGTCGATATAGCCGCCACACGCCCCTGCATACTCAAAGCTGTCGCGGTCGTGCCACGACAGCAACTTCGGCTGGCAGGAGCAGTAACCGTCATTGGCATCAAGAAATCCGACAAGAGGCTCAAGCCATCCGTCACATACCTCCACATCGCTGTTGAGCAACATGTAGTATTTGGCATCCACATGCTTGAGAGCCTGATTGTAGCCTTCGGCAAAGCCGTAGTTGCGGTCAAGTTCTATGACCCCTACTCCAGCAAACTGCTCATGCAGCATACTCACAGAACCATCGGTAGAGGCATTGTCGGCTACGATTACAGACGCGTTCGGCGTACACTCAAGCACCTTGGGGAGGAACCTGCGCAGCATAGAGCGTCCATTCCAATTCAATATCACCACTGCTGTGTCCATACCTTATCACAATATTGTGGCCATAAGAGCATCGCCCTTCCTATTGAAATCGCCAAGCTCTACATTTACTATCGTATTGTCGAGAGCGTCACTCGCCAAGTGCGGCGGCAGTTCCACGCGTATATAGTTGCGCGTGAATCCATGCATGGCGCGTCCTTGCGATGCTTTCTCGAAGAGCACCTCTGCCCTGCTGCCTATATGTCTTGCATAGAAATCATGCAGTTTGCTGTCGCTCAGACTGATAAGTCTGTGGCAACGCTCTTTCTTCACGGTCTCATCCACGACATAAGGTATGCGCAACGCGGCCGTGCCAGGACGCTCGCTGTACGGGAACACATGCAACTGCGTGACATCAAGTCCGCTGATAAACTGCAAGCACTCGTCAAACAACTCCGGCTTCTCGCCACGGCATCCCACCATCACATCCACGCCAATGAAGGCATCAGGCATCAGCCGTTTTATCAGTTGTATCTTATGGGCAAACAGGCTCTTGTCATAGCGTCGGTGCATGAGCCGCAGCACCTCGTCAGAACCGCTCTGCAACGGTATGTGGAAATGCGGCATGAAAGCACGGCTCTGCGCACAATACTCTATAAGCTCATCGCTTATGAGGTCGGGCTCCATGCTGCTGATACGATAACGCTTCACTTCCTCTATGCCGTCAAGAGCCTTCACGAGGTCAATGAACCGCTCTTTCGTAGTCTTGCCGAAGTCGCCTATGTTCACACCTGTAAGCACTATCTCCTTGCCTCCTTCCGCTGCAGCCTCACGGGCCTGCTCTACAAGTGAGGCGATAGTGGGATTGCGTGAGAATCCACGTGCATAAGGTATGGTGCAATATGTGCAGAAATAGTCGCAGCCGTCCTGCACTTTCAGGAAATAACGGGTTCGGTTGCCACGTGAGCATGACTTGGCGAAAGTGTTGATATCCTTGGTTTTCACCGAGAAATGGCGATGAAGTGTGCGCGTACTGTCACCAACGGCATCGTCGGCATGCTTCTCCATCCACGCGTCATTGAGAAACTGTATGAGGTTTGCCTTCTCGTTGGAACCCAACACAAGGTCTACACCATCTATACTGCTCACGTCCATGGGCTTCAACTGTGCATAGCAGCCCGTCACTACGACAAGTGCGCCTGGATTGTTGCGCACCATTTTATGTATGGCCTGACGGCATTTATGGTCAGCTACTTCAGTCACGGAGCACGTGTTGACTATACATATATCAGCAGACTCGCCATCTGACGCAGTACGCACGCCCATATCGCGCAGCATCTGCCCGAAAGTGGATGTCTCCGAGAAGTTCAGCTTACACCCTAATGTATAGTAGGCTGCTGTCTTGCCTTGGAAAACAGAGGTATCTATCATTGTAAAATAATTTTCAGAATTATGGTATTCCCGTTATAGAGCATATCACTTTGTAGCATAACTGTGCGCGTAATTGAAGAAAGGCTCTGTCACAATCTCATCACTGCCGCACTCAAACACATGTCCGTATGGGTCACGCGCACGCACCACGAAAGCCGCCCCAGCCATCTTCTGCTCATAATAATATAGATGATTCATTATGAGGTAGCCATTCTGCTTGCTCGTAAACCGATAAGGCACGGCCTTGCTGTACTTGTGATGGTAGCCAGTGGAAAAAGCGTCCTGACCACAATTGGTTATCCTGTGCATGGGATACTCCTGCCCATTCTCCACCATCGTGACAGTCCATCGGGAGTCGGCATTGAACACGTTTGCCACAATCATCAACGAGTCATGCGGCAAGTTCCAGTCATTGGCATACGACTCTCCATTGAAGTTGGTGGATGCGCGGAACAGGGTCATCTGCCTCTCTGCTGGCCAAAACGTACCCTTGTAATAGCAATCGGTAAGCTGCCCACCAGCGAAACTGTAGACATAATAACCGTTGGGAGTCCCACATATATTGATGTCAGACTGCCATATATTGCCACAAGCCGCTGCATGACAGTGCTCCATGACATGATGCCCTTCATATTCTATCTCATGATTGATAGCAAAATGAGTATGCCCACAGAACAATTCATAACCGCCCTTGAACTGGTACAGCATGCGCAGCAACGATGACAAACGCGATGAGGAGTAATGCCCCTCCTCGGTAGCCATATCAAGCGACTGGGCTTTTGCGGACGGACGGTTGCCGAATGTCAGCGGAATGTGGTAGCAGAGGACAACCTTCTTGTACTTCGGTGTCAATGCCAAGTCCTGCCTCAGCCACGCCACCTGCTTATCGGTAAGCTCACCCGGCGAATAATAGGAGCTGTTCTTGGTGAACTGCACGTTATTGAAGCACACATAATGCTCATCGCCACGGTCGAACGAATAGTCGGTAGGCCCCCAGCTATCCTCCCATTTGCGCTTATACAAGGCACTGCCGTCCTGGTCATGATTGCCGATAACGGAGAAAAGGCGCATCTCTGAAGTCCCTAACGCGGTTCTTATCTGTCGTTCAAGTGCAGCGTTATATCCTCCATAATATTGTACGTCATCACCCATGCTGATGCCATAGACACGCACTCCTGCCGGCATTCGGCTTATGGTACGGCGTATATCGACCATTGTCTCATCGGTGAAACGTGCCACGTCCGACTTACTCACAGGGTTGTCGTCAGGGCCTTCATAGTAAGGGTTGACAGCATTGGTGACCTGAGGGTCGCCTATGACTATCATCCTGTAGTCAGTCTCCTTACGTCCTTCTGGCAAGTGGGTCAAAGTGAAGTCATACACCGACCTTGATGCCGACAATGCCAAATAGAAACAAGCCGTATGGTCGGTAGAAGAATGTACTGGAACCTCGCAGTCGGCAGGAACGGTATAGAACACAAAGCGGGATGTCTTGTCACGCTTGAGCTTGTAGTGCCCCACACTATCCGTGACCACACAACTCACCCCATCGCTCACTACCACACTCTTTGCCGGCGTACCGTCAGTGTAGAGCAAGGTTCCACTGATTATACTGTTGTCTTTAGGGTTCCGTCCTGCCGCCCTGGCTGCCGCCGCTTTCTCAGCGATAAGTCTGCCGAACAACGGGGCGAGGACTTTATGTGGAGCCACACTGCCAAGAGGATTGGGCATAGGTTTCTTCTGGGCGAACACATGGACTACTTCCATACATCCTGCCACCAGCAAGGCTACGACAAGACAGATATAAAACCTTTTCATTATACAGTTTATTTATATTCTGCAAGAAACGCGACACCCAGTCACATAACGCATGACATGAAATTCACTCCACTTACGTTATCATGACCGATACGGCCCAGTTTTCCTCTTTACTGCACCACAGTTCATCGCTACATGACTGTTAATGCGATAGTGGGTGCATGGGAAAAGACTCCTCCCTCTATGTCATCACTCCACAGTCTGTGCGGCATCGTCATCGCTCTTTGCCGGCAGATGCTTTGCCAAGAAGTCAAGGAACAACTGAAGAGCCTTGCTCGTGGCGATGGCAAGGTTTATGTCACGCCCGAAATCCTCTGTCAGCTTCACCGTGACCACCTCATCAGCAGAGCCGCAGGCTATCCAGATAGTGCCGACAGGATTTTCTGCCGTACCACCGCCAGGACCTGCTACGCCAGTAGTAGCGACGGCGAAGTCTACATTGAGGGCCTTGATGGCACCCTTAACCATGGCTTGTGCCACCTCCTCACATACGGCAGACTTCTCTTCAAGCAACTGCTTGTCAACAGACAGCAGACGCTCCTTTATCTCATTAGTATAGCATACGATACCACCCTTGAAGTAAGCCGATGCTCCAGGCACGGCTATCATGGCCTCAGCAACACGGCCTCCTGTACAGCTCTCGGCCGTACCTACGGTCTTTCCCGACTCATACAGATATTGCTGTATCTCTCTGCTCAATACTTTTTTCTCGAATTCCATTTTCTTTTTATGTTATGTTTGTTGTCCTATACACTGCGGCATACACGGCTCACTTGAATGTAACCTTACTGAAAGCCGGCTTGTCTATGGTACAGAAGTCATTGTCAAGATATTTGTAATAGCCAGTGATAGCTATCATTGCGGCATTGTCCGTGGTATAGCTGAACTTAGGGATGTATATTGTCCAGCCATACTTGTCGGCATGCTCACGGAAAGCATTGCGCAAACCGTTGTTTGCCGACACGCCACCAGCCACTGCCACATGCTTTATGCCTGTCTGCTTGACGGCCTTGCGCAACTTGTTCATAAGTATGTCTACGATGGTATGCTCAAGGCTTGCAGCTAAATCATTCTTGTGGTGCTCCACGAAATCAGGATCTTCGGCCACCCATTTCCGCAGACTGTAAAGGAAAGATGTTTTAAGTCCGCTAAAGCTATAATCAAGCCCTTGTATATGAGGCTCAGAGAATGTGTACGCCTTCGGATTGCCCTGTCGTGCAAGCCTGTCAATAATAGGGCCTCCAGGATAACCCAACCCCATGACTTTAGAGCATTTGTCTATAGCCTCACCAGCAGCATCATCGATGGTCTGCCCAAGCACTTCCATGTCATTGTAGGCATTGACCTTGACTATCTGTGAGTTGCCACCACTCACAAGCAGACAGATAAACGGGAAAGGCGGTGCCGACTTGTCATCATCGCTCTCCTTTATGAAATGAGCCATCACATGCCCCTGAAGATGGTTGACATCAATCATGGGAATCCCGAGACTGCGTGCGAACCCCTTGGTAAAGCTCACTCCCACAAGCAATGAACCCATAAGTCCCGGCCCTCGCGTAAATGCCACGGCTGTCAATTGCTCCTTAGTAATGCCAGCACGCTTCAAGGCTGCGCTCACTACGGGCACGATATTCTGCTGATGGGCACGCGAAGCGAGCTCTGGCACTACTCCACCGTATTCACGGTGAACATCCTGCGATGCTGTCACATTGCTCAACAGCACCCCATTGCGCAGCACGGCGGCCGAAGTGTCGTCGCAGCTGCTCTCTATACCTAATATATAAACGTTTTTCATTTCACTCTATCATATATCAGTATTGCCACAATATCATCAATGAGTAAGAATCTCAAGTCCATGCTCAGTCATGACAAACGTATGTTCCCACTGAGCGCTTGGAAGTTCGTCTCCAGTGATAATCTCCCAACCATACTTGTCATCGGCATCAAGAAACACCTCCCATGTACCCATGTTTATCATAGGCTCTATTGTAAACACCATACCGGGTACGATAAGCATGCCCTGACCCTTGTGTCCATAGTGCAGCACTTCTGGCTCCTCATGGAATTTAAGGCCCACGCCATGCCCACAGAGGTCGCGTACCACACCGTAATGATATTTCTCTGCGTGTTTCTGCACGGCATGTCCTATGTCGCCCACGAAACAGTAAGGCTTGGCAGCAGCCTCAGCTCCCACCTCAAGGCACTCCTTGGCCACACGCACGAGTTGTTCTTTCTCGGGAGTAGTCTTACCCATGATAAACATACGCGAGGCATCGGCATAATAACCGTCAAGTATTGTGGTGAAATCGACATTTATGATGTCGCCTTCCTGAAGCACATCCTCTTCTTTGGGAATGCCGTGACACACCACCTCATTGATGCTCGTACACACGCTCTTTGGATAGCCTTCATACCCGAGACATGCTGGCGTGGCTCCATGAGCCACGCAATAGTCGTAGCATATCTTGTCTATCTCAAGTGTATTCATTCCTATGTGAATCTGCTTGGCTACCTCATCCAGTACCCCAGTGTTCACTACTCCACTACGGCGGATTCCCTCTATCTGTTCGGGAGTTTTCACCAAACTCCTCGAAGGAACGGTCTTGCCCTTACGTTCCCAATACATGACCTTCTCGTCAAGCTCCGTAATGGGCTGGCCAGGCAAACAATGCCATACTCTTTTCTTATTAAAAACCATATCTGAATACGATTAAATCATTCTTTTGTATTTCATATCAACTCCACAGGTCGAGCTTTCTGCCACGAGCTTCATCGAGCGACATAAGTTTCTGTTGGTTGGCAGCATATTCGGCTCGTAGCTGTGCGTATCGCTCATTGAGCCTTTTCTTCTCCGTCTCCTTGCCTCCCGGCTTCATCACACGGGCTGCTGCTATCGGCACCTGCGCGGCATCCTTTGTCCAGATGACTGGGCCATCATACTGCGGAGCTATCTTCAACGCGGCATGCATCTCACTCGTCGTGGCTCCACCTATCATCAATGGTATGCTAAGTCCTGCACGCTTCATCTCTACGGCCACATTGACCATCTCCTGAAGGCTTGGGGTAATTAGGCCGCTAAGTCCTACAATGTCGGCGTTGGTCTCTATGGCTTTCTGCACGATTTGTTCCGCAGGAACCATTACGCCAAGGTCTATTACCTCATAATTGTTGCATGCCAGCACCACGTCCACTATATTCTTGCCGATGTCATGTACATCACCCTTGACTGTGGCCATAAGCACCTTACCAGCAGTTGAGCCTTCTGACTTGTCTGCCTCAATGTACGGTTGGAGCACGGCCACTGCTTGCTTCATGATGCGAGCGGTCTTTACAACTTGCGGCAAGAACATCTTTCCACAGCCAAAAAGTTCGCCCACCTCATTCATCCCTGCCATGAGAGGCCCCTCTATGATATCCACAGCACGTGGATACTTATCAAGAGCCTCATGGATATCGGCATCAAGCCAGTCGCCAATACCTTTTTTAAGCGCATATTTCAAACGCTGCTCGACAGAGCCTTCACGCCACTCCTGCTGATTGGAAGCACAAGAGCCATTACTCGTTACTGCTTTTCCAACAGCCAGGCCGCTGTCTTTCACTGACTCTGCCAAATCAATAAGTCGCGAAGAAGCGTCTGGACAACGGTTGAGGATGACATCCTCTATTGTCTGAAGATACTCTTTAGGTATATCATCGTAAGCCACTTTGGCAGCGGGATTTACGATACCGAAGTCCATGCCTTGTCTGATAGCGTGATATAGAAACACTGCATGCATGGCCTCACGTATATAGTTGTTGCCACGGAAAGAAAAAGACAGGTTGCTGACACCTCCACTGACATGTGCGCCTGGGAGATTCTGCTTTATCCATCCTGTAGCCTTGATGAACTCCAAAGCATAGCTGTCATGTTCTTCCATGCCAGTAGCCACGGCCAATATGTTGGGATCGAAAATGATGTCAAGCGGATTCATCCCCACCTGCTTGGTGAGAATGTCATAGGCTCGGCGTGCTATGGATATCTTACGCTTAAAAGACGTAGCTTGTCCTTCCTCATCAAAACACATCACCACTACTGCCGCACCAAATCGTTTCACGTCACGCGCATGGCTGACGAACTGCTCTTCACCGGCTTTCAGCGAGATGGAGTTCACGATACATTTGCCCTGAAGGCATTTAAGCCCTGCCTTCACCACTTCCCAATCAGAAGAGTCTATCATCACAGGCACTCTGGCAATGTCTGGCTCTGATGCAAGAAGATTCAGGAAGTTGACCATCTCTTTCTTGGCATCAAGCAGTCCATCGTCCATATTCACGTCTATCACCAATGCTCCGTCCTCTACCTGTTTGCGTGCTATGCTGAGAGCTTCCGTATATTTTCGCTCATTGATAAGCCGCAGAAACTTTCTCGAACCTGCCACATTACACCGCTCACCGACATTCACGAAGCGAACCTCTGGTGTCACGTCAAGCAAGTCGAGTCCACTAAGCCACATCGTAGAAGGTGCCTTCACGGGTTTGTGAGGAGCTTTACCACTAACTACATCAAGATAGCGTGCGATAAAAGCATCGGTAGTACCACAGCACCCACCTATGATATTGACAAGTCCCTCATCAACGATTTCCGCAATCTGCGGAGTCATGGTGTCGGGAGTCTCGTCATACTGCCCGAGCGAGTTAGGAAGTCCTGCATTAGGATATACCGATATATAATAAGGTGCCTTTGAGGCGAGTTCACGCAGGAACGGCAACATCTGCCTGGCACCGAACGAACAGTTGAGTCCTACTGAGAACACAGGATAACTGCTGATGCTTGCAAGGAACGCATCGAGTGTCTGTCCGCTCAATGTACGCCCTGCAAGGTCGCTGATAGTCACCGACAGCATTATGGGCAAATGCACAGACCGTCTTTGCATCACCGCCACTGCTGCATCAATAGCCACCTTGGCATTAAGTGTGTCGAAAATGGTCTCTATAAGCAATGCGTCCACCTCACCTTCTACGAGAGCATCTATCTGCTCTGTATATGCATCAAACAGTTCATCGTATGTGAGGTCGCGTGCCGCTGGGTCGTTTACATCTGGCGACATGGAGCAGGTCTTGTTGGTAGGTCCGATGCTACCACACACATAGCGCGGCCATTCGGGTGTGGAGAATTTGTCAGCACACCGTCTGGCTATGCGTGCTCCAAGAAGTGCCATCTCACGACTAAACGGCTCAAGCCCATAGTCTGCCTCAGACACACGCTGCGAGCTGAACGTATTGGTAGTGATGATGTCTGCCCCTGCCCGTAAGTATTTATCATGTATGTCCTCAATGACATCGGGACGTGTGATGTTGAGCATGTCGTTATTGCCTTTCAGCATCTTTGCAGAACCAGCAAAGCGATAGCCGCGAAAGTCGGACTCTTCAAGCCCGTACTGCTGTATCATCGTGCCCATAGCACCATCAAGAACCAATATTCTGTCTTTAATCCTTTGTTCTAAACTCATCATCAGTCAGATAAATACCTACTGGCATACAACGCATCATAGTCCGAGTAAACATCATACGCATGCCATATATTATAATCAACACACTTCAATAGTGCTTCATCACCCTGTCCATCTCACGCCTATCTTCCTTCTCTTTCAAAGTCTGACGCTTATCATACTCCTTCTTACCACGGCATAGCGCGATGTCAACCTTAGCACGTCCATGGCTATCGATGAACAGCAGCGTGGGCACTATGGTGTAGCCCGTCTGCTTGGTGGCTTCCTGCAACTTATATATCTCGCGTTTGGTGAGCAGCAGTTTACGGTCACGCTTAGCCTCATGGTTATTGTAGGAGCCATAGAAGTAAGGCGATACATTCATGCCCTTGACCCATATCTCACCATTGTTTATATAGCAGAACGTGTCCACAAGGCTCGCCTTTCCCATACGTATTGACTTTATCTCTGTACCTGTGAGCACAATGCCCGCAGTATATGTCTCCACGAAGAAATACTCAAACGATGCCTTCTTGTTCCTTATCTGCACAGGGCTTTTCTTCCTTAACAGCTCTTGTTCCTTATTCATATTGCTGAATATTTGAAAATGTAGTGTGCTTGCATATCCCATCAATGCACAATATGTGCAAAGCGTTCAATATGCTCATCTATATAGTAAGCTACCTGAGCTGTCCACTGCTCCTCGTTCACTACGAAGTCATCGTCATAATCATCAAACTCTGGCATCTTCTCAAACATGGCCATGAACTCCTCATCGGTACAATCGGTCTCAATGGACTCATGATATTTCTTGTATAGCGGTATGACCTTGCGTACATGGCGTGCAAGGTCTACGAGCCCCCATTCCTTGATGGCCCGTGCGAAAGGATTGAGGAATATAAAGCCTCCATAACCGTTGTGTATGAGTTGTATGTAGCCTCCGTCCATCACCTCGTCACGCAGTATGCTGTAAGCCAGCAGCGTTATCTGGTCAGAATTGAGACGTGGCATGGTATCGCCATTGAGTTCACCGCCGACAGTGTCAAGCGTGTGCTTCACAAACACATCGACAAAAGCATCCATCCCTTCAGCTGATGCTTTCTGCAGCTCCTCATCGTTTATTGTAGCTATCATCGTCATAAATTCATTTTCTTAGAATCTTCTCATGAAAGTAGCCCACTACAATTGCAGATACGGCATACAACATCTGTCTGTACGCAACAGGCACCTCGCCACATGCATCATGCAAGAGTCTACTTGATGCAAAGTTACAACAAAAAACCGAACTATGACGAATATAGCTGAAAAAACCACGCCGACGAAAGATGATTTACCGAGATTTTCGCCAACAGTACGACATTAAGACTTTTGCTTCCAAACTCACATAACGGAAATGGGGCACAAACAGGTTTCAATAAGACAGTACCACAATCTTATTTTACTATTTTCTTACCATTGATGATATATACGCCTGGCGCAAGACTTTTTTCAGTGCCATTGACCTTCCTACCCGAAATGGTATATATGGCATCAGGCATCAAATCACGCTGAACCTTACCAATGCCAGATGTTGAACCATCATCGACATTAAGTTTCGTATATGTCACCGAGCCCGAAGCATTTCCTGGAAACTCGAAGTACGCCCTAAGACCATTTATCGTTCCAGGGCCATCAGGCATCAGGAGTTCCGTACCTTTGTCTCCGCCTATGAAGCGTACATTAGTCCCTGATACAGGAGTAGGGTCAAATACGCCTATAAAAGAATATTCCAACTGCGTATTGCCAGCTCCTACCGTGCAATAATGCTTGACGGTCTGTGCTGTGGTTGTTATTGTCTTATTTGTGAAAGCAGGGTTGTCAACCGTTTGCTTTGGCAACACCATATACGGAACGCCAGCAACCGTTTCTGTCACTTTCTTGAATTGCAGACGAGCAAAACCATTGTCGTCAACATATACGCCTACGAACTCATTGAAGTATGCGCCCTTGAACGTATTGGCTATGTCATCAGCAGTAAGCGCAAACGGCAAGCACAACGTGTACCATCCCCCATCCGCCGCAAAAGAACGCTCAACCGTAATATTGTCAACCACCTTACCATCAAGTCCGTCCAGCGCATCCTTATTCTTAGAATCCGATGTTTTACCATTAAGTACAACAGATACAGGAGTGGTTTCCTTCTTCTTGTAAATCGTAACATAACAATCTTCAGATTCAACATGCGACGTGTATGCTTTCCAAATAATGCTTGTACTCGACACCACCCTACAATAAAAATAATATTTATTGCATATCTCAATATCTACTCTACCATTGGTATTGCTGCCAAAAGTCAAATTAGTCTTACAAACAGAAGTTTTGACCTTATCCAATAACTCAACGCCATAATCCGTTTTGTCGTTCCTCGCCAAATACTTTCCTCCTTCTTTTGTCTTTATGAAAGCCCCCTTACTATTGACTTCATAGACGAAAATGGTAGTTTCAGTTTTTGTGACTACTGCCTCATCCCCATTTAACCCCACTTCACAGGCATCGAATTTTGCAGC
>JALFIM010000075.1 GCA_022775985.1 Prevotella sp. | reverse complement strand
TAGGAACGAAGCAAGGTCGTAATAATAAGGACCTTTGCGACCGCCCTGAAAATCAATAAAATATGGTTTTCCATTAGCATCAAGCATCACGTTGCGAGCTTGGAAGTCGCGATATAGGAAGCAATCATCATTCTCTGATGTAAGGTCTTTAGCAAAAAGTCGGAAGTTGGCTTCAAGCTTTAGTTCATGGAAGTCAAGACCCGTAGCTTTCAAGAAGCAATACTTGAAATAGTTAAGGTCGAAGAGCACGCTCTCCTCGTCAAACTCTGGCTGAGGGTAGCAGTTCTGCCAGTCGAGCCCGCGTGCGCCGCGCAGCTGTATGTTGGGCAACTCGCGTATGGTGCGCCGCAGCAGCTCACGCTCGTGCTCGTTGTACCGTCCGCCGGCCATGCGCCCTCCCTTGAGAGCGTCAAACAGCGAAGTGCTGCCGAGGTCGGTCTGCAGGTACAGCAGCTCGTCGTCAGACGCCGCGAGTATGTGCGGCACGGGCAGCTTGCGCCGCTCGAAGTGCTTGGTGAGATAAATGAAGGCGTGATCCTCGTCGCGGCTCGTGCCCTTGACGCCTATCACGCTCTTGCCGTCATTGCCATAGATGCGGTAGTACTCGCGGTTGCTTCCCGACCCTTCTATCTTCTCGAGCGATGCCGACTGCTCGCCGCACCACTGCATATAGAGTTCTCTGAGATCCGTCATTTCTTGTTCAGATTATTTTGTTTATGCCTTTTCTCCCACTCCGCTATGAAGTAGTCTACGACCAGGAGCAGCAAGAAAATACCCGCCGACATCAGCAGCGAGTCGGTGACGAGCACCAAGCAGAAAGCTATGATGGCGAAAAGGATAAATTTTTTCCAATCAATTTTCATTTTCATGCCGCGAAGATACAGATTTTTGCTAAAAAAAGAAAACTGCAAGCTAAAAATAATCGTTTTTACATCCGTATTAGCCAAAAAAACAGTAGTTTTGCATTAAAGGAGCGGACAAGGGCGCACACACACTTTCATTTTGACATACTAAAACAGAGCAGCCACAGGCTGCCGCCCACCCTGCCCCATAATCGAAGTGTAAGCCTAACATACTATTATAAATATGCAGAAGAGCAAATATCTTGTAGCTACCGACCGCGACTCACTGTGGGGCACGACAGTCACCACCGTGGGCTACGAGGAGATAGCGCCATACGACGAATACCCCACCAAAGGACATGCCGACGGCTATTATTTCGACCTGCAGCGCGGCCGCATACTCAACGAGTACCAGGTGCTGTACGTCGTAGAGGGTGAAGGAAAGTTCACGTCACAGCACGGCGGCACGCACACCGTCACGGCCGGAACGGTATTCATGCTGTTCCCCGGCGAGTGGCACACCTATGCCCCCAACACCGCCAGCGGATGGAAATGCCACTGGATAGGGTTCAACGGCATAGACCCCGACCGCCGCATGAAGGCAGGGTTCATGAGCATGGAGCACCCCGTCTACGGCATAGGCTACTCGTCAGGCATAGTAAACCTCTTCGACAGCGCCATGAACGCCGCCATAGAGGAGCGGCCATTCTCGCAGCAGATGCTCGCCGCCATAGCGGAGATGATACTGGCCACCGCCATCACCACCATACGGGCACAGATTCTCACAAAGGACAAGCTGCACTCGGAGATGGTGGCCAAGGCCCGCACCATAATACGCCAGAACCTCGAGACGGGCATGACCATACAGCAGGTGGCCGAGCTCGTGGGCATGGGCTACTCCAACTTCCGCCGCCTGTTCCGCACACACGCCGGGTGCTCACCAGCGCACTACCAGCAGCAGCTGCGCCTGCAGCGGGCCAAGGAGCTGCTGTCGGCCACCAACGAGAGCATCAAGGAGATAGCGTTCAAGCTGGCATTCGACTCCGCCGACTACTTCTCGGCCAAGTTCCGCCGCAACACCGGCTTCACGCCAAGCCAGTACCGGGAGATGAACACAGGCATCGCCACGCCCGAGAAGTGACCGCCACACACGGCGGCAGCACGGCAACACACCGACATGATCATCACACACAAGATGGATATAAAGGACAGATATACTGCAAGCAGCGACAGATACGCCGACAGCGCGTGCCTGTACAGACGATGCGGAAGCAGCGGTGTGCTGCTGCCGCAAGTCAGTCTTGGGCTGTGGCACAACTTCGGGGCCGACGACCCGTACTGCCGCAGCCGGCGCATCACGCACTATGCCTTCGACCACGGCATCACACACTTCGACCTGGCCAACAACTACGGCCCGCCATACGGCAGCGCGGAGGAGACTTTCGGACGGCTCATGGACGACGACTTCCGCCCCTACCGCGATGAGATGTTCATATCCACGAAGGCCGGCTACGACATGTGGCCTGGCCCATACGGCAACTGGGGCTCGCGCAAGTATCTCATGGCGAGCATCGACCAGAGTCTGCGGCGTATGCGCACAGACTACGTAGACCTGTTCTACAGCCACCGCTACGACCCCGACACGCCACTGCGCGAGACGCTCCAGGCCCTCGTAGACATAGTGCGGAGCGGCAAGGCCCTGTATGTGGGCATCAGCCGCTGGCCACTTGAGGCCCTGCGCTACGCCTACGACTACCTCGACAGGCACGACGTGCCGCTGCTCATATATCAGGGACGGCTCAACATGCTCGACCGCTCGCCGCAGCAAGAGGGCATCATAGCCTTCTGCCGCGAGCACGGAGTGGGCTTCATATCGTTCTCGCCACTCGCCCAGGGACTGCTCACCGACCGATACCTCAACGGCATACCTGACGGCAGCCGCATGTCGAAAGAGCACTTCCTCAAGCACAGCATGCTCACGCCCGAACTGCTTGCGCACCTCCGCGACCTCAACGCCAAGGCTCTGGCCGCCGGCATGTCGCTGGCCGACATGGCCCTCGCGTGGATCCTGCGGCAGGAAGGAGTGACCAGCGTGCTCGTGGGAGCCAGCTCTGAGCAGCAGCTCGCGCAAGACCTGGCTTGCGTCAAGATAAAGGACATACCGCTGTAACGGCCACCCTTACCACAACGTATGGCCCACTTACAATCCGAAACGGCCCATTTCATACTGCAAAACGGCCCATTTCACATGCCCAAACGGCCCATTTCACAACGCTATATGGGCCGTTTCGCAAAAAGCCCCTAATACTGATACCACACTTTAAAAACCGTAACAAATCCCTACCGTTTCACATCAGACTGTAAGCTGCCACCATATCGTGCCATCGCAGCAGCATACGCACCGAACCACGAACGTCTCATACACGAGTCTCTATACAAAAAAATCGGATGTCTCGCGACATCCGATTCTCAAAAACAAACTACTTAAAACTAATCTACTAAAACAAATCAAAAAATTTCTTTATTGGAATTTATATAGAATTTCTGATTTTCCTGCGGCCAAGATAATGTAAGTGATATGCAATGGAGATACTTCCGATTGCCGAGCCGCAGCTTATCTTGTACAAAGATACGCACTTTCTACATCAACGCAAAATTATAATACACTTTTTTTGAGTATTTGTAGTAAATAAACACAAAAAGGGGTGATTTGCTGACAAATCACCCCTCATATTATGTTTTGCTGATGCAATATGGCGATCTTACATCATTCCGCTCATTGCAGGATTGGCCATAGGCATCTGAGGCTTCTCCTCCGGCTTATCAACGATAAGGCACTCAGTGGTGAGGAACATGCCTGCGATGGATGCTGCGTTCTCAAGAGCTACGCGAGCCACCTTGGCCGGGTCGATGATACCAGCCTTGCGGAGGTCCTCATACTCACCGCTGCGGGCATTGTAGCCGTAGTCGCCCTCGCCCTCGCGGACTTTCTGCACTACCACTGCACCCTCGCCGCCGGCGTTGTGCACTATCTGACGCAGAGGCTCCTCTATGGCACGCTCCACAATCTTGATACCTGTCTGCTCGTCGCCGTTGTCGCCCTTCAAGTCCTTCAGGGCCTCCAGAGCGCGGATGTAGGTAGTACCGCCACCCGTAACGACACCTTCCTCTATGGCAGCACGTGTCGCGCAGAGGGCATCGTCTACACGGTCTTTCTTCTCCTTCATCTCCACCTCGCTGTTGGCGCCTACATAGAGCACGGCCACACCGCCTGACAGCTTGGCCAGACGCTCCTGGAGCTTCTCCTTGTCGTAGGTGCTCGTAGTGTTGGCGAGCTCGTTCTTAATCTGTGCTATGCGGTCTGCGATGGTCTGCTTGTCGCCGTCGCCGTTGACGATGGTAGTGGTCTCCTTGTTGACGGTGACCTTGTCGCAGCTACCACACATCTCAAGCGTAGCCTTGTCGAGAGTCAAGCCCTTGTCCTGGCTGATGACAACGCCGCCCGTAAGCACTGCGATGTCCTCGAGCATAGCCTTGCGGCGGTCGCCGAAACCGGGAGCCTTGACAGCGCAAATCTTCAGACCGCCACGCAGACGGTTGACTACCAGTGTGGTGAGAGCCTCTGAGTCTACGTCCTCAGCGATGACGAGCAACGGACGACCGCTCTCGGCTGCGGGCTGCAGGATGGGCAGGAAGTCTTTCAGGTTGCTTATCTTCTGGTCGTAGATGAGGATGTAAGGCTTGTCCATAACGCACTCCATCTTGTCGGCATCCGTAACGAAGTAGCCGCTCAGATAGCCACGGTCGAACTGCATACCCTCTACCACGCCTATGCTGGTGTCGCGGCTCTTGCTCTCCTCTATGGTGATGACACCGTCCTTTGACACCTTGCGCATAGCGTCGGCCAGGAGCTTACCAATCTCAGGATCGTTGTTGGCGCTGACGGTAGCCACCTGCTCTATCTTGTCGTAGTTGTCGCCTACCTGCTCGGCATGGTCGTGGATGTGAGCCACTACGGCTGCCACGGCCTTGTCAATACCGCGCTTCAAGTCCATGGGGTTGGCACCTGCGGTGACGTTCTTGAGTCCCTCGGTGACGATGGCCTGTGTGAGGATGGTGGCAGTAGTAGTACCATCACCTGCATCATCGCCAGTCTTGCTTGCCACGCTCTTGACGAGCTGTGCGCCGGTGTTCTCAAACTTGTTCTCAAGCTCCACCTCCTTGGCTACGGTCACGCCGTCCTTCGTTATCTGCGGAGCACCAAACTTCTTCTCGATAACCACGTTGCGGCCCTTAGGACCGAGTGTCACCTTCACTGCGTTTGCCAGCTGGTCTACACCTCTTTTGAGGAGCTCGCGGGCATCTATATCATATTTTATTTCCTTTGCCATGATGTTTTGTTGTTTTAAAGTTTACGTTTATGGTATATGGGGTGTGCTTACTTGCCTACTACTGCGAGCACATCGCTCTGGCGCATGATGAGGTATTTGGTGCCCTCAAACTCCAGCTCAGTGCCTGAGTACTTGCCATAGAGCACCTCGTCGCCATCCTTGAGAATCATCTTCTCGTCCTTGGTGCCCTCACCTGTCGCAACGACAGTTCCGTGTTGAGGTTTCTCTTTTGCTGTGTCGGGAATGATTATTCCACCAACTTTCTCTTCAGCCTGTGCCGGCAATACCAGCACTCTGTCTGCTAACGGTTTAATGTTCATAATAAATCAAATATTTTAGTTGTTTATATTCTGAATTTCTTGAATTCACAACCCACATAAACGAAAAGTGTGCCAAATATGTCTTGTGACACATTTGGCACACTATGGTATGCAATTTTGTCAGTCAGCGTTGCCCGACCCATCTATACAGACGCGCAGCAGACACTGCGCATACGCGCCGCGCGGGTACATCACTTGATGTCGCTGAGGTCTACGAACTTGCCCTTGGCCTTGCGCTCGGCTATGAGGAACTGCAGACGGCGGCGGCGCTGCGGTGCTATCCACTGGCGGGCAAAGATGTTGGGTATGGCCACGCCGATGGCTATGCACAGTATGGTGAGCGATGCCTTCACGCCGTTGGAGAACGCCTCGGTGAGCTCACCTACTATACCCTGCATCTCTATGAGTCCGAACAGGGCGCGGTACATGAGCACTCCAGGCACCATTGGTATGACACTGGGTATGCTGAGGATGTGGTGCGGCGTGTGGAACACATGCACCGCCTTGATGCATATTATGCTTATGAGCGACGAGCCTACCAGAGAGCCGATGATAAGGCCCTGGTCAAGGCCGACATTGTTGTTGCTCGGGCCGAGATTCACAAAGTTTCGCGTGCAGACGGCTATGATACCGCCTACGGCCACGACCGGGAGCAGACGCTTAGGGATGTTGAATATCATGGAGAATCCCATGGCCGAGATGGCCGCAGCGGTGGCATACGAGAGGTAACTGTTGTGCGGTGTCATGCTCAAGTCCTTCACGAAGTTGTCTATGCCGCACACCTTTATGGCCACGGCTATACCGAACGACATCGCAGCCACCATGAGCAGGGTGTTGAGAGCGCGGTTGAGACCCATCTCGAAGTGGCTGTCGAGCATGTCGCTCACGAAGTTGATGAGCGGTACGCCCGGCACTATGAACAGGGCACAGGCCAGCAGCGGATGCCACACCGTGTCGCTATGGAGCACGGAGGCGAGCCATGTGGGGAGATGGTCGGCCACGACGGGCATGGATATGTAGGCGGAGAGCCATGCGAGGAGCGTGGAGACGAATGCCGCCACGGCTATGTTGGCGTAGCCATTGGAGCCGAGGGAGTTGAGGTACATGCGTAGGCGGAAACCGAGTATTGCGGCTATCGAGGCATAGAAGAACGCCGGCCAGTCGCAGCCGAACTGCACACAGAAGCCGCCACAGGCAAATCCCGCGCCTATGGCCACCTGCCACGGGGTGTAGTTGCGCTTGCGCGAGCGTATCTTCTCGAACTCCTCCTCGTACTTGTCGAGCGAGTAGTCCTCGCGTATGGCCCTCCACGACAGCCGGCTGATGGATGATATGGCCGACATATTGATGCCGTGGTTGTTGCAACGCTGGAACTTTGAGAACGAGTGCTCCTCGTCACTGTAGTTCACCATGAGCATGTTGTAGGTGATGTGGATGTGCAGCTTGTCCTCAGTGAGGCCGAGGTAGTCGGCCGTGCGCTTCATGTTGCGGAGTATGCGGCTCGTGTCAGCGGAGCTTTCGACGAGCAACTGCCCTGTTCTCAACAGCAAGTCAAGCCGTCGCCTGACGCTCTTCTCAAAATCAATTTTCTGGATTCCGTCCATTTTCAGTCTTTTTCGATATATTAATTTGTCCGTTTACGCGTTTGTATCTCTATGCGAGAGGGCCTCAACGCACCGTGTCCTCACCAGCACAGGCAAGCCATGCGCCCCTCTTACAGCCAACAAAAAACAGTATATTTTCAGAATACGGCTGCAAAATTACTCAAATTCCGCGACAAAATGACAAATAGGCATTGATAATATGTGTTTTAAGGCTCAACATTTTTGTTTGTCACTTAAAAGCACTAACTTTGTAGTGGCTTGCGCTCTGCCGCATATACAGCGGCAGACACCACTTCAAGGGCAAGCATCACTCATCTATAACAACAGCGCATTTATGAAAGACTTCTTAAAGTACACAATTGCCACAATAGCAGGTCTGGTATCATTCACAGCCATCGTAGGCATGTTCGGACTCACGGCACTCATAGGACTCATAGCCTCATCGAGCACCACCACGAAGATATCTGACGACTCCATACTGAGCATCAGCCTCAGCGGGGCCATCACGGAGCAGGGCGAGGACAACATAATGAGGCGCATCACCAACGATGAGCAGCCCACTCTCGGACTCAACGACATACTGCTGGCCGTGAAGAATGCCGCCAGTGAGCCTAAGGTGAAGGGCATATACCTCGAGATGGGGCCCATGGACGCAAGCTATGCCACGCTGCAGGAGATACGCAACGCCCTCGCCGACTTCAAGAAGTCGGGCAAGTGGGTCGTGACATACGCCGACACGTACACACAGGCTGCCTACTACGTGGCATCTGTCGCCGACAAGGTGTGGATAAACCCCAAGGGCATGCTCGACTGGCACGGTCTGGGCTCTAAGCCTATGTTCTTCAAAGACCTGCTCGCGAAGTTCGGCGTGCGCTACCAGGTGGTGAAGGTGGGCAAGTTCAAGAGCTTCACCGAGACATACACCGAGGACAAGATGAGCGATGCCAACCGCTCTCAGGTGAGCAGGATAGTAGGCGGCACTTGGGACAACATACTCACTGCCGTGGCCAAGAGCCGCAAGGTGAACCGCGACTCGCTCAACGCTTACGCCGACAGGATGCTGATGTTTGAGCCCACGGAGAATCTCATGCGCTACCACATGGTAGACGATATGATGTATGGTGACGATGTGAAGTACAGGATAAAGAAGATGCTCGGCATTGATCGCGACGATGACATCAACGCACTCTCCATAAGCGACATGCTCTACGCTGATGAGCCAAGTAGCGACAGCGGCCAGGTAGCAGTGTACTATGCCTACGGCAGCATCGTGCAGGACGGTTCTTCGTCGCTCATGTCGCAGGAACACAACATCGTGGCCGCCGACGTATGTGACGACCTTGAGAGCCTCATGGACGACGATGACGTGAAGGCTGTGGTCATAAGAATCAACTCTGGCGGCGGCGACGCCTATGCCTCGGAGCAGCTTTGGCACCAAGTGATGAAGCTGAAGGCCAAGAAGCCCGTAGTAGTGTCAATGGGCGACATGGCCGCATCGGGTGCATACTATATGAGCTGCGCCGCCAACTGGATAGTGGCACAGCCCACCACCATGACCGGCAGCATAGGTATATTCGCCGCGATACCCGACCTCAGCGGACTGATGACGAAGAAACTCGGCGTGAAGTTTGACGAGGTAAAGACCAACCGCAACAGCAATTTCGGCAACATCATGGCCCGCCCGATGTCTGACGAGGAGGTACGCATAGTGCAGGGCTACGTCAACCGCGGCTATGAGCTGTTCCGCAAGCGCGTGGCCGAAGGCCGCAGACAGAGCGTGCAGGACATAGAGAAGGTGGCACAAGGACACGTATGGCTGGGACAGGATGCCTTGCCGCTGCACCTCGTTGACCAGCTCGGCGGTCTGGACACTGCCATAGCCAAGGCCGTGACGCTCGCCAAGATAGACGAATACCATATCACGGAATATCCTGCCCCGACAGGACTGGCCGACCAACTGCTCGGCATGATGAACGGCGGCAGCTATATAGACAGCCAGTTGCGCACCACCTTAGGCGACATGTACGAGCCGTTCGCCACCCTGCGCAACCTCAACAAGCGCGAGGCCCTGCAAGCGCAGATGCCTATCATCCTCAACATGAGGTGAGGCAGTGGGCTTCGCACATTACCATCAATGCTAAAAGAATATCGACTGACAAATGAGAACAGAAGGTGACTTCATAAAAATAAATGAATGGCTGCGTCCTCTAAGTTGGATATACGGACTTGGCGTGCGGCTGCGCAACCTGCTTTTTGAGACGGGAGTGCTAAAGAGCCGTGCCTTCGACATACCCGTCATCGCAGTGGGCAACATCACCGTGGGGGGCTCAGGCAAGACCCCACACGTGGAGTATCTTATCAACCTGCTGCACGACAAGATGAAAGTGGCGGTACTGAGCCGTGGCTACAAGCGCAAGAGCCGCGGCTACGTGCTCGCTCATAAGGACACGCCGATGAGTGAGATAGGCGACGAGCCGTTCCAGATGCGCCTGAAGTTCGATGACATATACGTAGCCGTAGATAGGAACCGCTGCCACGGCATAGACCGTCTGACGACAGACGAGGAGACCAAGGACACCGATGTCATACTGCTCGATGACGCTTTCCAGCACCGCTACGTGAAGCCTGGCATCAACATACTGCTCGTAGACTACCACCGACTGATAATATACGACGAGCTGTTGCCGGCAGGCCATCTGCGCGAACCTAAGGACGGGAAGAACCGCGCCGACATGGTCATCGTGACGAAATGCCCCAAGGACCTGAAGCCTATGGAATACCGCGTGCTGACACGTGCCATGAACCTGTACCCATATCAGGACTTGTTCTTCACCACCATAGCATACAAGAATCTAAAGGCGGTGTTCGGCAACGAGCAGAAGCCGCTGAATGAGCTGACCGACGGCACCAACATACTGCTCCTCACGGGCATAGCCTCGCCACGCCAACTGCAAGAGGACCTGAGCGTCTACTCTAAACGCATCACTCCCCTGTCGTTTTCTGACCATCATGCGTTCACGAAGCGCGATACCGAGTTGATAAACAGCACATTCAGCACCATGCCGTCACCGCGCATAATAGTCACCACCGAGAAGGACATGGCACGGCTTACCGCCGTGAGCGGACTGTCGGAGGAGGTGAAGGCATGCCTCTATGCACTGCCAATAGAAGTGACTTTCATGCTCAACGGCGAAGAGGCATTCAACAACAAGATAACAAGCTACGTGCAGAAGAACTCAAGAAACAGCATTCTGAACAAAGCGAAGTAACCGATACAGACAACTGACACACATTATTTATATTAATATAAGATGACAGACATATCAAAACTCGGGGAGTTCGGACTCATCGAACGTCTCACAAAAGACATCAAGAGCAAAAATGAGTCTACGGTATATGGCGCAGGAGACGACTGTGCCGTGCTGGCATACCCCAACAGCAACGTGCTCGTCACTACCGACATGCTCATGGAGGGAGTCCACTTCGACCTGACGTACACAGACCTTCAGCATCTCGGATACAAGTCGGCGATGGTCAACATCAGCGACATATTCGCCATGAACGGCACGCCTCGCCAGATGGTGGTGAGCATAGCCCTGAGCAAAAGGTTCTGCGTAGAGGATATGGACGAGTTCTACAGCGGACTGCGCATGGCTTGCGACAAGTGGGGTGTGGACATAGTAGGCGGCGATACCACCTCCTCGTACACAGGGTTGGCCATAAGCATCACCTGTATAGGAGAGGTTCTGCCCGGTGAGGCGGTCTACCGCAACGGCGCGAAGGACACCGACCTGATATGTGTGAGCGGCGATCTGGGCGCAGCCTATATGGGTCTGCAGCTCCTTGAGCGCGAGAAAACGGTGTATTACCAGCAGGTAGACGAGGCAAAGAAGAAGAATGACAAGCGTGCCCTGGAGTCGTTGAGAGGTTTCCAGCCCGACTTCGCGGGCAAGGAGTATCTCCTTCAGCGGCAGCTTCAGCCCGAAGCACGCGGCGACATCATGCGACTGCTGCACGAGAACAACGTGCGCCCGACAGCAATGATGGACATCAGCGACGGACTAAGCAGCGAACTGCACCACATCTGCAAGCAGAGCAATTGCGGATGCCGCATATATGAGAAGAACATACCCATCGACTACCAGACTGCCGTAATGGCAGAGGAACTCAACATGAACGTGACGACATGCGCCCTCAATGGCGGCGAGGACTACGAGCTGCTGTTCACAGTGCCTATCGGCGACCATGAGAAAGTGTCGGCAATGGACGATGTGAAAATAATCGGGCACATCACACGCCCCGAACTCGGCATGATGCTCGTGTCGCGTGACGGCAATGAGTTTGAACTGAAGGCCCAAGGCTGGAATCCTCTGGCATAATCATACACACGACCCCGCATCATAAGCAAAGCACAACATGGCACACCACTGACACATGTCGGTGATGTGCCATGTCATAAATACGGCATCACCCTACAATATGAGAGCGGCTGACACGCATATACGTGCCAGCCGCTCTCGTATTATCTGCCATGCAGAATGAGTCACCATACCGAAATACGGCAGACTACTTGCCGTCTATCTGCCTGAGCATCTCCTTTACGGCAGCCTCCAGTTGCCTGTCATGGCCGTTAATGTAGTCCTCGGGAGTGTTGTAGACCACGATGTCGGGGTCGAGTTGGTTGTTCTCGCCATACTTGCCGTTCATGTCTACGCATCCCACCTGCGGAATGCCGAACACCATGGTGCGGTCTATCATCGTCTCCCACCACACGGCCGTCATCGTGCCTGCCACTGGTGTGCCTATCAGTTTGCCTATACCGAGCGACTTGTACACCCAAGGGAAGCCATGGCCGTTGCTGTAATCGTCCTCGCAAATCATCACACACGACGGCTTCACCCACTTGTTGTACGGGTCATAGCCCACGAAGTTGCCACGCGGAACGAAACTCTGATACTGCTTACCGCTAAGCAAAGTACACAGGTCATCATGCAGCCATCCGCCGCCATTGTGACGCTCATCCACGATGACAGCCTCGCGGTTGCGGTTTTTCTCGCCAAGCAACTCACCATACACGGTACGGAAACTCTCACTGTTCATGGCCCTCACGTGTACGTATGCGAGCCTTCCGCCAGACAGACTGTCCACTACGGCGCGGTTGCGGTCTACCCACCGCTTGTACAACAGGTTGTTCTGCGTGCCCAGCGAGATAGCCTTCACCACGATGTCGGTATGCTTCTTGCCCTTGACACCGGCCACAGTAAGACGCACTGGCTTGCCGGCCTTGCCGTCGAGCAATGGGAAATAGTCCATGCCAGCCTTTATGTCATGTCCGTCTATACTCTCTATTATGCAGCCTTTGGTCACGCCCGTGTCCTTGACATCAAACGGTCCGTTCTTCAAGACCTCAGCTATGCGCAGTCCGTCGCCCTCATACTCCTCGTCATAGAGCACACCGAGACATGCCGTCTGCATCTGCGCACCGCTGCCATAATAGCGTGCTCCAGTGTGCGACGCGTTCAGTTCGCCAAGCATCTCGCTGAGCATCTCCTGGAAGTCGTAGTTGTTGTTGATATACGGCAAGTAGCGTTCGTACGTGCGGCGGTAGCCTTCCCAGTCTACACCATGCAGCGACGGGTCGTAGAACTTGTCCTTGACCTGCTGCCATACATGGTCGAACATGTAGCGGCGTTCCTTATACGGGCGGTAGTTGAATGCCGCCTCAAAGTCTATGTTCTTGACATTGCGGCTCGCAAGCTCCACTTTCTTTATGCCGCCGCCACTCGTCAAGTACACATTCTTGAAGTCCTTGTCGGGAAACATCTCTCCTCCACCGATGCCTTTCAGCACTATCTCCGTGCGGTTGTCAATGAGATTGTGCCGCCAGAGGTCTGCACCTCCCTCGAAAGACGCCTGATAGTACAGGTTCTCCCCGTCTTTGTCAAGGAGCGCGTCGCCAAGGAACGATGAGTTCACGGTGAGCCTTATCACCCTGTCGCGGCAATTGTCAATGTCAAGTTTGAGCGGTTTCGGCTCCTTGGGTTTCTCGTCTTTCTTCTTGTCAGAGTCCTTTTTGTCAGAGTCTGCGGCATCCTTGCCCTTGTCGTTGTCCTTCTTGGCATCCTTCCACAAGGCCCGTTCCTCCTTAGACATACGGAAATGCTCGTATGCGTCAAGGTCGAAGAACATGATGTACGCATCGCGCTCTGCTCCCCAACTGCCATGACTGCGATACCCTGCACGGTCGCTGCTGAAGAGCATGGCCTTGCCTCCAAGCACCCACTTGGCACCGCCGTCGCTGTAACCGCTGTTCGTTAGGTTGTGTATATTGCCATTGCCCGACGCATCGACGAGAGCTATGTCCTGATTGTTCCATCCTCCCTTGCCTATATATGAGGCGAGAAGCCAGCGGCTGTCGGGACTCCACTCGAAGTCTATATCGCCATCGCTGTAAGAATATACAAGTTTACCGTCCATCACAGTACGCACCTTGCCGCTCTTCACATCCACTACACGCAGCGTGCCACGGTCCTCATAGAAAGCCACTTCCTTGCCCGACGGACTGTATTTCGGCTGAAACGACGTGCGGTCAGACTCCACGAGGCGTTTCTCCTCCACCTCCGTGGCATAGGCAAACTGCTTCTCATCCTTGTTCTTTATCGTGGCGGTGTACACTTGCCACAGCCCGTTGCGCTCGGAAGCATACACGAGAGAGCGTCCGTCGGGGGCAAAATCCACCGACCGTTCCTGCTCAGGCGTGTCTGTTATCTGCTTCGTAGTGCGGTAGTCTATGCTCGTGACGTACACGTCGCCGTGCATAACGAAGGCTATCTCCTTGCCATTTGGCGACACCTTTATCTCCGTGGCACCGCCATACTGCACCTGACGCACCAGTTCCTTGCCATCGTTGTCGGCAGCTATCCTCACGTTCAACTTACGCGGAGTGCCACCCTTGGGCATGACATATATCTCGCCGTCATACCCGAAGCACATGGTGCCGTCGGCAGATGCCGTCAGGAATCGCACAGGATTGCCCTTGAAGTCGGTGAGCTGTTCATCCTTTCCGCTGCCGATGTCACGCCTATACACATTCATAGTGCCCGACTGCTCGCTGAGATAGGCAAACGACGCGTCTCCAGCGAGCCACACTGGGTCGCGATCCTCACCCGCGAAAGATGTCAGTTTGGTGAACTTCCCGTCACGGCGCAGCCAGATGTCGCGTGCTATCGGCGACTGATGATGCTTCCGGTACTCATCCTCATATCCCTTGCGGTCGTAGTAGAGCACGTCACCACGGGCGTTAACGTCGAGACCATCCATAGGTATCTCCGAGAACAGGCGCGGTCTGCCGCCCTTAGTACTCACCGCCCACACCTGCGGGAATGTGCCCGAGGCGAATATTATGCTCTTAGCCGTCGGGGCCACCGCCGACTTGTACAGCACCGTGGAGTCATTAAGGAATCCAAGAGGGTACTCATTGGCACTGTTGGTGGTGAGCCTTCGCGGCACTCCACCGCCCGCACTCATCACCCAGATGTCCATGCTTCCCTCACGGCTCGACGCAAAGGCTATCTGCCTTCCATCCTTGCTCCACACCGGATATGAGTCATAGGCGGCATTGGATGTGAGCTGACGGGCATCGCCTCCCTCCACCCCTACGGTGAAGATGTCGCCGTGATACGAGAAAGCCACGGTACGGCCATCGGGCGATATGGCACTATGGCGCAGCCACAACGGGTTGTCCTGTGCCGATGACACCATCGGTGCTGCCGACACGATAAGCAATGATAATAAAAATGATTTCATATAATACGTGTTATTGTTCAGGCAAAGCAGTGCCTATAGGAATGGCATGAGACACATGCCACAGCACTACCACAGATACAAAAGTACGAAAATAATCCTACCGACACAAGCGGTTGTGTATAAATTTCACAGACATCACGACACAACCCATAATACATTACGACACACCACGCAATACATCAAGCCACACCACGCAATACATCACGACACGACACGCAATACATCACGACACGCAATGCAATACATCAAGCCACAACCAGTGATGCACCGCTACGCGATACAGCCACCGCGACAACCAGCAAAAGCGACGGCGCCACGACTCACGCGCCTAAAACGAGACAGGAGAGCCACCTTATCGTGACTCTCCTGCCATATCATCATACGGTGGTGCATGCGTGCCTCCACCGTCTGTCAATCCGTGATTTACTCACCCTTGATAGCAGCTACGCCGGGAAGCACCTTACCCTCGATAGCCTCGAGCATTGCGCCGCCACCAGTAGATACGTAGCTCACCTTGTCAGCAAGGCCGAACTTGTTGACAGCGGCCACAGAGTCGCCACCGCCTACCAGTGAGTAAGCACCGTTCTCCTGAGTAGCCTGTGCCACGTACTTGGCTATCTCGCCAGTACCGTGAGCGAAGTTCTCCATCTCGAACACGCCTACGGGGCCGTTCCACAGGATAGTCTTGGAAGCGAGGATTATCTTCTTCCAGTTCTCAAGGCTCTCCTCAGAAGCGTCCATGCCCTCCCATCCGTCGGGGATGTTGTAGATGTCTACAGTCTTGCGGTTGGCATCGTTAGAGAAAGCGTCAGCTGCAACGGTAGCCACAGAGAGGCTCAGGTTCACGCCCTTCTCCTTGGCAGCAGCTATAACGTTGAGTGCCTCGGGCATGAGGTCGTCCTCGTGCAGCGACTCACCGATGTGTCCGCCCTGTGCCTTGATGAATGTATAGCCCATGCCACCGCCGATAATCAGGTTGTCAACCTTGTCGAGCAGGTTCTTGATAACGGCCAGCTTAGAGCTTACCTTAGAGCCGCCGATGATGGCAGTGAACGGATGCTGTGCGTTCTTCAGCACGTTGTCGATGGCCGTAACCTCCTTCTCCATGAGGAAGCCGAGCATCTTGTGGTCAGCATCGAAGCTGTCAGCGATGACAGCCGTAGAGGCATGCTTGCGGTGAGCAGTACCGAAAGCATCGTTTACATACACGTCTGCGTATGAAGCGAGCTTCTTGGCGAAGTCCTTCTGCTTTGCCTTCATCTCCTTCTTTGCCTCGTCGTACTCGGGAGTACCCTTCTCAACGCCTACGGGCTTGCCTTCCTCCTCGGGATAGAAGCGCAGGTTCTCGAGCAGCAAAGCCTCACCGGCCTTCAGGGCTGCGGCAGCCTCGCTTGCGTTGGCGCAGTCGTCTGCGAACTTCACCTCTACGCCGAGAGCCTTTGACACGTTGGGAACAATCTGCTTCAAGGACAGCTTCGGGTTGACCTTGCCTTTGGGCTTGCCCATGTGGCTCATCATGATGAGAGCGCCACCGTCAGCCAGCACCTTCTTCAGTGTAGGCAGGGCACCACGTATACGGGTGTCGTCTGTTACATTTCCGTTCTCGTCCAAGGGCACATTGAAGTCCACGCGGACAATTGCCTTCTTTCCGGCAAAATTGAAATCTGCGATTTTCATTTTCTCTGTTTTAATATAACGTTAATGATATTATTTCAATGCAATCGTTTGCTACTGTCACTGATATCTGTGTACAAAATTAATAATAAAAGTTGAAAGTATGCCAACGTACTGATTTTTTTTGCGAAATTACGACAAGCGACGGCAGAAAATCAAGCTCGCTTGAATTTTCTGCCGAGGTGCATCAACTTTTATGAAAAACATAATAGTGTGAGTAAAATAAAAATGTAACTTTGCAAAAGGAATAACAAATAAGACATTGACATGAACACGACAACTCTCACTACATCAATAACAATTCCACAAGTAGACTTGTCTCTACTCAAGGATTTGGCAAAGAAGTTCGGATGGACTATCAATTCACCTGCGAAAAAGAATGGGCTTGACGAAGCACTCGAAGATGTAAAGAATGGTAACATTTATCATGCAAGCAACGCACAAGACATGATTAGGCAATGCCTGAAATGAAATATTCTATCGACTACACCAACAAGTTCAAGAAATCGCTCAAGAAGAGTGTAAAAAGAGGCCTTGACCCAAATCTTGTTCTATCTGCCGTCTCCATACTTGAAGAGACGGGCAGTCTACCTAAATCATACAAACCACATAAACTTCATGGCAACTACGAAGGTATTTGGGAATGTCACATAACACCCGATTGGCTAATGACGTGGCTGCAAGATGACGGAAAACTCACGCTCTTGTTTTTAGACACAGGCACACACAGTGACTTGTTTTAGTATTTCCCAAATTACAACAAGTCTGAAGAATACGTAAAGCAAACGTATTCCTTATTATAACTGTGCCAATCCGCCGATTAACGCCACACAAATCATTGCCGACAATCAGCGGAATGGCAAAGCCCACCATCACACATGGCCCATGCCACGGGGCACGCCCACTCACTCCTCGTACTCGGTGGTGTCCGCGATGCCGGCATCGCGCAGTGCCTCCTTGCGCTCCACGCAGGTGCCGCACTTGCCGCACTGCCTGTCACCACCCTTGTAGCAGCTCCACGTCTCGGCGTAGTCTATGCCGAGAGCCGCACCGCGCCGCGCTATGTCGGTCTTTGTGATGTCGGTGTACGGAGCCTCCACCGTCACGCCCACATACGTCCCTGCCTCGGCGGCACGGCCTATGGCATCGATGAACGCCGGACGGCAGTCGGGGTATATGGCATGGTCGCCGCCATGATTGGCTATGAGCACGTGCTTCAGGCCGTTGCTCTCAGCTATGCCTATGGCCACCGACAGCATGATGCCGTTGCGGAACGGCACCACCGTCGACTTCATGTTGGCATCGGCATAGTGCCCCTCGGGTATGGCATCGGCACCCTCAAGCAGACTGCTCTTGAAATACTGGTGCATGAACTCAAGCGGTATGGTTATGTGCTTTATGCCCAGACGCTCGCAGTGCATCCTCGCAAGCGGTATCTCCTTGGCATTGTGGTTGCTGCCGTAGTCAAACGATATACCCAGAGCTATGCGCTCCTTCCAGTCGTAGAGCAGCGTTATGCTGTCCATGCCGCCGCTCACGATAATCACCGAATCCTTCATATATATAGTCGTTATAGTTGTTTCTTGTTGCAGCCATGCGCCGCCCGCTGCACGCCGTCAGCCGAACAGGGCCTTCAGGGCCTCCTCCACCTTGCGCACGGGGTGCAGCCGTATGGAGAACTTATCGCGCGGCAAGCCCTGCATGTTGTACTTGGGCACTATCATGTCAGTGAATCCCAGCTTCTCGGCCTCGGCTATGCGCTGTTCTATACGCGTCACGGTGCGCACCTCACCGCTCAGTCCCACCTCTCCTGCCATGCACCATCCGTCCTCCACGGGTATGTCTATGTTGCTCGACATGACCGCCGCTATGACGCTGAGGTCTATGGCCAGGTCGGTGGCACGCAGTCCTCCTGCTATGTTGATGAACACGTCTTTCTGCATAATCTTGAACCCCACACGCTTCTCCAGCACCGCGAGCAGCATGTTGAGCCGCTTCTGGTCGAAGCCGGTGGCGGCACGCTGCGGAGTGCCGTAGGCCGCCGTGGACACGAGGGCCTGTGTCTCCACGAGGAAAGGCCGTGCCCCCTCTATGGTGGAACTGATAGCCACGCCCGACAGTCCCTCATGGGTCTGGTTGAGCAGCAGCTCCGACGGGTTGCTCACTTGTCGCAATCCGTCGTGCCGCATCTCATATATTCCAAGCTCCGATGTGCTCCCGAAGCGGTTCTTTATAGACCTTAGTATGCGGTACATGTAGTGTTGGTCGCCCTCAAACTGTATCACCGTGTCTACGATGTGCTCCAGTATCTTGGGCCCAGCGAGCGTGCCCTCCTTGTTGATATGCCCGATGAGCAGCACGGGGGTGCCCGACGACTTGGCATAGTGGAGCAATGCCGACGCGCACTCCCTGACCTGCGTTATGCTGCCAGGGCTGCTCTCCACGCTGTCGGAGGCTATGGTCTGGATGGAGTCTATGACCACAAGCTCGGGCGACAGGTCGCGGATGTTGTCGAATATGGTGTCGAGCGATGTCTCGCAGAGCACCGTCAGGTTGTCGCCCGTAGAGCCGCCGGCCTCCTTGCCGGCCATCAGCCGGCCGGCACGCATACGCAACTGGTGTGCGCTCTCCTCGCCACTGACATACAGTATGCGCATGTCGGGCATGTTGAGGAGGGTCTGCAGCGTGAGCGTACTCTTGCCTATGCCGGGCTCACCGCCCAGAAGCACTATGCTGCCGCGCACGAGTCCGCCTCCGAGCACGCGGTTGAGCTCGCCGTCATGCATGTCTATGCGCGGCTCCTCCGACGTGGGTATGTCGCAGAGCCTCACAGGACGGTTGCGCGAGAAGCCGCTGCCAGGAGCCTCATTGAAGCCACGCGATGCGGCGACAGACGACGGGGCCGATGCCTGTATGCGTATCTCCTTGAACGTGTTCCACTGCCCACAGCTCGGGCACTTGCCTATCCACTTGGCAGACTCCTGCCCGCAATTGCTGCATACGTATGCTGTTCTGTCTTTTGCCATGACTTCAATTTCTTACAAAAGTAGTAATTATTTTTCTCGTATCAAAATTTATTGCTATTTTTGCCGTATGAAAAGAGCCTTATTCTACATTCTTATAATGTCGTTGCTCGCGGCATGCTCCGACTCATACGAGACACAGAAACGCCTCGACAGGATGAAGCAGCAGGAGGAGCGGCGCTCCGACTCGCTCGCCCTGAAGGTGGCCGTGCTGCCCACCCTCGACTGTCTGCCGCTGTACGTGGCCAAAGACCGCCGCATGTTCGACACCCTCGGGGTGGACGTAAGGCTCAAGGCCATAGGCTCGCAGATAGACTGCGACGCGGCGTTGAGCCACAAGCGGGTGGAAGGCATGGTGTCAGACCTCGTGCGCACAGAGCGGCTCGTGCGCAAGGGCGTGGGCATGCGGTACATAGCAGCCACCTCTGCCTATTGGCAACTGGTGGCAGGGCATAAGGCACGCATACGCAAGACATCGCAGCTCGGCGACAAGACTGTGGGCATGACGCGCTTCTCCGCCACCGACTATCTTACAGGACTTGCCCTAAAGGGCGTGAAAACAAGCTCCGAGGTATTCCACATACAGATAAACGACCCACAGGTCAGACTGCGCATGCTGCTCAACAACGAGCTCGACGCCGTATGGCTCGCCGAGCCGCTGGCCACCGTGGCACGCACACGCAGCAACCCCGTCATAGCCGACAGCCGCGACAAGGCCCCCGTGCTCGGCGTGATAGCGTTCCGCTCCGATGCCGTGGCCGACAACTACCGCCGCCGACAACTCAACAAGTTCATCAAGGCTTACAACACCGCATGCGACTCCATCAACACGCACGGCATGCGGGCCTACTCCGACATACTGCGCAAATACTACGACATCAGCGACAAGGACATAGCGGCACTGCCCGCCAACAAGTTCGCACATGCCGCCGCGCCTTCTGCCAAGGACATGCAGAAGGTGGAGGCTTTCGTGTCGTCTACCCTGAGCGTGTCTTACTGACGGATTCGTCACCGACGCTCACCCATACAATCATCAACTCCAAGACTCATCTTAAACAAAACACCATACGACATGTCGTTTGACAACATCATGCGCTCCATACTACGCGACAACGACGTGAGCGCGACCATAAGCCACATCAAGTCGGCACTCACGGAGCTCAACCTCGGCGGCGACTTCGCCGCACGTGTGGGCAGCATAGAGGCCGACTACGACCTGATGTGCGGCTACCTGTGCCGTGGATTCCGCGACGAACAGCTCGACAACGTGTACGACGACCTGCTGCGGAGACTCCTCACGCTCAGTATTGACATGCGTGTCTGCCACAAGACGCGCTCCCTGCCGTCATACATCAGCGCACGTCTGGCCGCCTCCGACACCAGCACCGCCCCCGAGGACGTAAGGACGGCACTCGAGAGCTACGTGCAGGACATAGCCATGTCGGCCCTCGACGGCCAGGCCACGGGCACAGGCAGCACTTCCGCCATAAACGAGCAGCACTTCCAGTACATGCGCAAGCTGTTCGGTGCCATACTCGCATCGGGTGCCTGGACCGACAGCATGCGCTCTGGCTACACCGCGCTGCTGTCGTCGCCCACGATAGACCCTGCCGATGCCATGCTCACAGTGAGCGCGGTGTCGCTGTCGGTGAGCAACGTGTTCGACCCGCAGAAGTGGTGCATGCTCGCCGATGTGTACCATGCCGCCACCGACGAGGGCATCAGGCAGAGGGCTCTCACGGGCTGGGCCATAGCCATGCCGGGCAACGCCGTGGCCCGGCTGTACCCCGACGTGAATGCCGCCACGGCAAGTATGCTCGCCGATGAAGGCACACGCAAGCAACTGCTGGAGCTGCAGACGCAGATGATATACTGCTGCAATGCCGACAACGACAACAAGGAGATACAGCGCGACATAATGCCCACGCTCATGAAGAACAACGGTCTCAAGGCATCGCGGCTCGGAATAGAGGAGCAGGACGACAGTTCCATAGACGACATACTCGGCAATGAGGATGCCGACAAGAAGATGGAGCAGGTGGAGAAGTCCATCAAGCGCATGATGGACATGCAGAAGGCCGGTGCCGATATATACTTCGGCGGATTCTCACAGATGAAGAGGTTTGCCTTCTTCAATGAGCTGTGCAACTGGTTCTACCCGTTCAGCGCCAGTCATCCCATGCTGTCACAGGCTACGGAGAAGCTGTCGGGCAGCCGCTTCATCACCACTCTCGAGAAGAACGGGCCTTTCTGCAGTTCAGACAAGTACTCCTTCGTGCTGGCCCTGGCGCAGATAGTACACCAGCTCCCTGCCAACGTGCGCGAGATGCTGGGCTCCGACTCCATGTTCGGCACCGCCATCAGCGAGTCTGAACGCGCCACCGCCACACACATACGGCTCGACTACGTGCAGTCCGTATTCCGCTTTCACCGTCTGCACAACAACAGGTCCGACTTCGCCAATCCCTTCTCTCTCGACACAGGCACACGCTCACACGCGCTGTTCTTCACCCGACGGCTCATGGCCGACGGACGGCTGACCGACTGCGCGGCCTCACTGGCACGCTTCCTACTCAAGCGCAAGCACGTGGCACAGGCCATATCCGTGCTCGGCAATTTCATGACCGACGGCTATGGCCCGCTCACCTACCTCATGGCCGTGGCACGGCTGCAGGCCGGCGACGCCCAGGCGGCCAGCGCACTGATTGACATCATACCACAGGCCGACCGCAACGAGGATGTCATGCGGAGCGAGGGCCACTGCGCCATGTCGCTCAAGCACTTCGACAGGGCCGCCGCCGTGTACGGCCGTCTGCTCGGCATGCGCCCCGACAGCCTCTCATACGCGCTATCCCTGGCCATAAGCCAGATAAGCGGCAGCATGGTGGACGACGGCGTGAAGCTGCTCTTCAAGCTCAACTACGAGCATCCAGACAACGCAAACGTGAGCCGCGCCCTGGCATGGGGACTGATGCTGAAAGGCAACTTCAGTCAGGCCGACGGCATATACTCGCAGATAGCGGGCGGCGACAAGTCGGTACCGGCAGACATGCTCAACGGCGGCTACGCCAAATGGCTGTCGCACGACATGGCGGGAGCCGTGGCCCTGCTGCGCAGGTACTGCGGCATGCTGAGGGCCGACGGCAAGGATGCCACGAAACTGCTGGCCGACGACTTCAGCAATGATGCCGCACTGCTCGACAGCAACGGGGTGAAACGCTCCGAGCGGAAAATCATGCTCCACCTCGCCACCGCCGACTCTCCCCTGCCGTGACGCACGCGTACGCGCATCAACAGGCATACCCACGGCGGCACACCAGCCACCACTGGCACGCCACATCACATCAACCGTAAAACCATACACCACATGACAACAGAAGAATACCGCTCTGCCGTGGCACAGGCACTGCATGACAAACTGAGCCAGAGCACCCGTACCGACATCAGCGAGCAGGAGCTCCGCGACATGCTCGACATGCTCACCGACGAGGAACTCACCGACGGCATGCCATTCAACACGCCCGATGACGTGGCCGACATACTGATAGAGGGCGCATGACACCCCCTCGCCGACACACCACTTATAGGACACCGCGACCTCACCCTACCAAGGTCATAATACCACTCGGAAACAACTGATTTGCAAAACGGCCCATTTTGGCTTGCGAAACGGCCCATTTTAACCTGCGAAACGGCCCATTTCGCAAGCCAAAATGGGCCGTTTCGCAACGCATTGTGGCACAACGCGTTACGCAATATCTGAATTTTTCATCGTCTGTCACGCCCCAAAGCGCGGCCAAACACGGCTCACGCGTACAGCCCCACACGCCATACGCACTCACCGTACAGATACAGACATATAATATAGGTGTAGGCATGGCACTGATATATGACAAAATGTGCATTTGTGGTTAAAATTAATTAAAATGCGCGTCAAAGGCATTGTATTCACAGGAAAAACAATACCTTTGCATCCGCTAAGTAAAGGAAAGGTGCTCGAGTGGCTGAAGAGGCACGCCTGGAAAGCGTGTAAACGTCAAAAGCGTTTCGGGGGTTCGAATCCCCCTCTTTCCGCTTTTCTTTAATTTCTTCTTATTATGAAAGCGCTGATTGCACGTTCCGCAATAATATTATCCATTATTCTCACTTCATGCCTCGTCTCGGTTGCCCCTGTGTATGCGCAGGACAAACCTGTGGCACAACAGCAGTCTGCCCCGTCAGACACATCGCAATCAGTAGCCGACACGGCCATGGCGGCCACCGATGCCGCCGCCATCAGCGACGCGACAGCCGATACTGACGACATAGAGCCTACCGAGAGCACGGGGCTTCATAAGGTACTGAAAACCAAATTCATCGAGGGCGACGCGTCATTCATGTCGCTCGTGGCACTGGCGTTGGTCATCGGACTGGCTTTCTGCATAGAACGGATAATATACCTCAGCCTCTCGGAGATAGACACCGACAAGTTTCTCGCACAACTCACTGCCAAGATAGACAGCGGCGACATAGAAGGAGCCAAGTCGCTGTGTCGCGACACGCGCGGACCCGTGGCCTCGATATGCTACCAAGGACTGCTGCGCTCCGATGAGTCGATGGAGAACATAGAGCGTTCGGTGGCGTCGTACGGGTCGGTACAGGCATCGCACCTCGAGAAGGGATGCTCATGGATAACGCTGTTCATAGCCATGGCACCGTCGCTCGGGTTCCTCGGCACCGTAATAGGCATGGTCATGGCGTTTGAGCAGATACAGAGCGTGGGCGACATCAACCCCACGATAGTGGCCGCTGGCATGAAGGTGGCGCTCATCACCACCATATTCGGCATAATAGTGGCACTGATACTGCAACTGTTCTACAACTACATACTCACGCGTATAGACCGCCTGACGGCACAGATGGAGGAGAGTGCCATCACGCTCCTCGACTCCCTGCTGAAACTAAAGAACAAATAACCGCCACACGAATGATGATACGAAGATTGACAGATGCCATGAAGAGCGGCGGCAAGTGGCCGGCAGTACGCGTGTCGCAGACCGTGTTCTATGCCATGATAGCCCTCACGGTCGTCATGTTCGGAGCGTTCTACCTCATAGGCTACGAGAATCCGTATGACGACAACCCCGACTTCAACGCGCCGCTGCTCACAGGTGCCGTAGTATGGTTTATGCTCCTGCTGCTCGCTGCGGCCATAGTGACCGTAGTGGCGGCTGCCACTGTAAGCACACGCAAGCACAGCCACGCCGCACGCAACGCCAACGGCATAAACGCGCGTCGCCTGACCGCCTCCGTGACGGTGCTGGTGGTGCTGTCACTGGTGCTGACATTCGCGCTCGCGCCCACATCGGCAGTCTACGTCAACGGCTCACCATATCATGACACGCTGTGGCTACGGGCCACCGAGATGTTTGTAGACACGTCACTGCTGCTGCTCATCGCAGCACTGGCAGCGGTGGTTTACGGCTACTGCCGACACCGCATAAACAGGAGGAGGGGGTAAGGACATGCTCATCAGACGACGCAGACACGCCACTCCAGGGCTCAACACCACGTCAACGGCAGACATATCGTTCATGCTGCTGATATTCTTCCTCGTCACCACTTCCATGGATACCGACAAGGGCATCACCCGTCAGCTGCCCCCCATTGACGACACCGAGGACAACACCGTGGCCGACGTGTCGCGCGACAAGATAATGCAGCTGCGCATCATGGCCGACAACTCACTGACGGTCAACGGCAAGGCGCAACGCTACGACATGCTGCGCGATGACATAGTGAGGTTTGTGGAGCGCGTGGGACAGCAGCATCTCATCACCGTGGAGGCCGACGGCCATGCCGACTACGACTCGTACTTCGCGTTGCAGGGCCAGATAGCGGAGGCGTTCAGGCTGATACGCGACAAGGAGGCCGTAAGACGGTACCGCAAGCCCATGGCGCAATGCTCGCCATCGCAGCGCCGCAGCGTTATGGAGGCATGTCCGCAGCACGTGGCTGAGGACTACGACACCGCACGGCACACCACCCAGAGCAGAAAGGAGGCAAGCCGATGATACGCCTACGCCACGACAACCGCAGCATGCCGGCACTCAACACGGCATCACTGCCTGACCTCATATTCACCGTGCTGTTCTTCTTCATGATAGTGACGCACATGCGCAAGGCCACCATCAAGGTGGAGTACACCCTGCCGCAAGGCAAGGAGCTGACGCGGCTCACCAAGAAGTCGGCCGTGACATATATATATATAGGTCACATGAGCCGTCAGGACAACAATGGCAACGCCACCACCGATGACGTGATACAGCTCAACGACAAGATAGCCACCACCGATGACATAGCCGACTACATAGCCGCCGAGAAGCAACGCATGTCGCCCGATGACCAGGCTCGCATGACTGTGTCGGTGAAGGCCGACCGACATACGCCCATGTCGCTCATCAACGACGTGAAGAGAGCCATAAGGGCAGGTGGAGCTACACGAATAAATTATTCCGCCGACAGTTTTTCTGACAATTTAAAAGAAAAATAGGGTTTTCGTTGTTGATTTCATTCTTTTGATGTACCTTTGTACCCAAATAATATAATCATAAAGAATGGGACATCACTATTTAGATTCATTAGACAAGAAGATACTGCACCTCATCGCAGAGGATGCACGCATTCCATTTCTTGAGGTAGCAAGGGTCTGCAATGTCAGCGGCGCCGCTATCCACCAAAGAATCCAGAAACTCACTAACCTCGGGATACTCAAAGGCTCACAGTTCATCATCGACCCTGAGAAGATAGGCTACGAGACCTGCGCGTATATAGGTCTCTACCTTAAAGACCCTGAGAAGTTTGACTCTGTGGTGGAAGCTCTCCGCAAGATACCTGAGGTAGTGGAATGCCACTATACTACGGGCGGTTTCGACATGTTCATAAAGATATATGCCATCAACAACCACCATCTGCTCAACATCATCCACGACAAGCTGCAACCGCTCGGACTGTCGCGCAGCGAGACCATCATCTCGTTCAATGCCGCCATCAGCCGCCAGCTGCCCATCGTAGACCTCCCCACCGACGATGACGACAACGAATAGCACGCTGCCTCACACCGAAGCACATCAGCAATAAAGCACACCCCACCACTACAACAGCCCCGGTCAGCACACTGTATTTGCCGACCGGGGCTGTTTTTTTGTTTATCAGCCGTGGCACAGACTGGTTTACAATCCGCATAATCAAAATCATTTTATGCCAATAATCAAGGAATTACAGACCTTTTATTCTTGCAAGGGCAATACTTTTCAGCCTTATTTCCACCCTTACCCTATACTTATCTTTTACGTCAAGAAGCCGAGAACCAAAGTATTCCTAACCCTTGAATTTACAAAAAAGGCTGCCACACGCCCACAGGAGCACCACCATACCATGGTGACACGGCCCATAATGGCGCATGGCAGCCTTGCCAATACATTATAATATCAGTCTGCGGCCTGTGGCATCGGTGGTCACTTGGCCGCGTTCTTGCTCCAGATGAAGCGGTAGTTGAAGCGGCGGTTAGGAGCGGTATCACCGTTCACGCACAGCGATATGGCATCCTTCAGGTCAGAGGGATTGTCGGCCCACTTGAAGTCGAACACCGCGTCATTGCCCTTTACACCGATGATGGACTTATCGAAGCACAGCTCCAGTTTGTTGCCACTTACCGCGAAGTCTACGTCTCCCACCTTCTTCCAGTCGCCGCTCGCGCTGTCGTACTTCATAATGGTTGACTTGCCGGCACCGTCTACCTTGTAGTTCACTATGTAGTCGTAGCCGGCCCATCCCGTAGAGGCATCGTGGTCGGCATCGATGAGCAGCAGCATCCAGTTCTTGTCGGTGCAAGGAGTGATGGCCGAAGCCGTCTCCACGTAGAACGACAGTTTCTTGTTGTCTACCGCTACCTTCGACTTCACGATGTCGTTGCGGCCAGACGTGTTGGTGTAATGGTTTCCGCCATATCCGTTATGGTCGCGGTGGGCCACGTCTCCCTTAGTATCGTAGTAGCATACGGACACAGCGTCCCAGTCATTGAAGTTGCCGTCAACGGCTATCTTGGTCAAGCCTGTGTTCTGCGGGATGTCACGCACGCCCTTGTAGCGGCGTATGTTCTGCACCATCTGCATGTAGTAGTTGTCGGTATAGCCGCCCTTCATAGGCTGAATGGTACGGTTGAACTCAGCGTTGTACTGGTCTACGAAGTAGAAAGGATTGGGGCGGCCGAGGAACTCGGTAGGACCGGGCGACTCACTGCCTGGTGCTTTGCCCGACTGATACTTACCTGCCGTCCACTCATTCCAGTCGTTCAGGTATATGAACTCGGGGTCAACGCTCAGTGCCTCGTCCCATCTGTCTTGGAAGTATATGCCATACGGCACGGGGTCGTCTACCTCCTTGCCGAGCCATGGCACGTATGCACGGCTGGGCATGTCGTACTCATTGAGCTTCGGTTCCTTGGTATCGAAGCGCCAGCTCTTTCCTGTCGTGGAGATAGCGTGCTGTGCCGGCGTGACTGCCATCTCCTCTATGCGTCCCTGATGACGCGAGGCACGCTCAAGGGGCGACAGCCGCGTGACCTCCACATCGTCCATCTGGTAGCCGAAACTCCAGTTGTCCTCCGTGCCGACATACCGCTTGTCGTTCCACTTATAGTATCCCCACCACATGTTTCGCAGCGTGAAGAACTTCTTTACCTCGTCAGAGTAGTCCTTGGTCTTGTAGCCTCCGCCATTTGCGTCAAGGCTTGGAGTGGCGTTGTAGAGCAGTAACGGCTTGCCATCCCACTCAAACCACATGTCACTGTACTTGTTTTGAGCGTACACGCGGTCGTAAAGCTGCTGCACTACGTCCACAACATTGCCGTTGAAGGCCCAAAAGCAGAACTTCGGCACCTTGTTTCCCTCGCTCTTCATCTTCTCCATGGTGGCGAAGAGGGTTTTCCACTCGTCCCAGTAGAGCACGGCGTTGGTCACATCGAGTATGAGCACGTCAACACCTGCGTCTGAGAGCATGGACATATCCTTGCGTATCACATACTCGTCGCGGCTGAGGAAGTAGCCCTCCTCGGGCTCTCCCCAGTGGAATGAGCCTTCTTTCCACTGCGGGTTGTCGCCCTCAAGCCTGGCGTTGGGGTCTGCATGGAGCACTTTCGTCACGTCACCTGCATAGGGAGAACGCAAGTTGAACTTGCCCTCATCGTGCCATGTGATGTAGAATATACCCACCGTGCGCTTGCGGTCTGTCTTCAGGGAGTTCTCCTTCGAGGTGGGCATGATGCGTCCAAGAGCGTCCGTTGCCACCCAAGTGTCGGACATGATGTCGCCGACTGCCGGGCTTTGGGCATTGACTGCCACTGAGGCACACAGCGCGAGAGCCATCATTCCACTTCTGATTTTGCCTACATGTGTATTCATGATTGTTCTGCTGTTTGTTGGTTATTGTTTTAAAATGAATGTAAGATTATCTCTGTATATGTCAAAAGCACCTGATGTATGCATTACGTCTGACCGATTTATATTTTTAGTCTGACTATTGTTTATTTTGGTAATAACATGACAAAAATAAGAAAAAAGCAGCAAACGCACAATGGCAAAGTCATTTTTTGATGGTGAACAGCCACAAATGACTGACGATATAAAGCCTTTGACCTAATAACAAAAACTTTTCATCATCATCTTTGCACACAGCTTGCTCAATATGCAGCACCGTAGCACACACTTGACAGCACCGCAGCGCACGCCCGACAGCACTGCGGCACACGCCCAACAGCACCGCAGCACACATATACACGATGCTAACATGCATGCAGTCGTCACCAACATGACGTGCAAAAAAACAGCGCAGATATGAAATATTGCTTTCACATCTGCGCTGCATTCGCTTTCCTTACAACTCTAAACCCAATGGCAAAAGCCGTCACGGCTTTGCCTTGCGTTTGAGTCTCGATTCAATCTGTTACCCTAAA
>JALFIM010000067.1 GCA_022775985.1 Prevotella sp. | reverse complement strand
TCAGTCGAGACGTATGACGTGCCGGCGGCGATGGCGCATGGAGAGTATGCGGTGCTGCCGCCCCGTGTACTTGCGGTAGCCCACGTATGCCGCCAGGGCCCCCACGGTGCCGAGCAGGAATATCACTATGCCGCCGCCGAGGTTGTCGCCCTTCACCTTTGACCACATGTCGAGCACCTCGGGCGTGTGCTCGCCCGCGTCGTGTATCATGGCGCACCGCGCCACCACTGCGCTGTCGGGGTACATTATGGGGTTGAGGTGCGCCCTCCGTCCGCTCTCGCCGAAGAAGTAGGCGAGGTCGTGCGGTGTGGGGTAGGCGGCACTGTCAGTCATGGCACGCAGCACCTCGTCGGTGCCCACGCTGCTCACGTAGCCTGTGGTCTGCATGTTGGCCAGTGCCACGCGGCTCTGGCAGAGGTAGTTTATGAAGTATGCGGCGGCCCGTGGGTTGCGTGCGTACTTGGGTATCACCCATCCGTCGAACCACACGTTGCTCCCCTCGCGCGGCACCTCGTAGCCGAGGCTCACGCCCACGCGTGCCGCCTCGTCTATGGCCCACTGCGCGTCGCCGCTCCAAGTCATGTTGAGCAGGGCCTTGCCCTTGGTCATCGTCTCCTTGCCGAAGTCCGCCTCCCATCCCTCGATGTTCGGTTTCAGGGCCTTGAGCCACCGCTCCACGGTGCTGATGGCACTGGGTGAGTAGTCGTTCATGAGAGCCTTGACGGACGTGCGGCCGCTGGCTATGTCGCGGCGGTGGGCGTATATGAGGGCCGTGCCGTAGGAGTCGCGGTAGGAGTCTTTCATTAGCAGCTTGCCACGGTACTTCCTGTTCCACAGCGTACCCCATGTACACGCGTCGGCCTGTGGTACGTGCTGCCTGTTGTAGAGTATGCCGCACGTGCCCCACATGTAGCCCACGGCGTAGCGGTGGGCCACGCGTCCCGGCGCACTCGTGGCATCTATCTGCTTAGTGATGTACGGCGACACGTCGGATATGTAGTTGGGAGTGCGCCCGAAGGCCGTGTCTATGGGCAGCAGCAGGTCCTTGCGCAGCATGCGCTCTATGATATACTCCGACGGGCACACCACGTCGTAGTCCTCGTGTCCGCGCTCTATCTTCGTGAGCATTATCTCGTTGATGTCGAACGTCTGGTATATGACGCGCACCTTCTCGCCCGTCTGCTTCTCATACCATGCCGGGAATGCCGCCAGCACGTCCTCGTCTATGTAGTCGGCCCAGTTGTACACCTTCAGCACCTGGCTGCGCGGCTCGCCCGACGTGCATGATGCGAGGATGAGTATCGGGAGCGTGAGGGCCAGAAGTGAGCCTATGCCGCGCCGTATGACGGCCGCAGCCCCCAGCCACAGGCGCGTGGCCCCTGCCGCTGCCTTGTGCCGTGATGTATGTAGTATGTTGTCCTTTGCCATTATGATGAGTAAGTAACCGGAATTAATTTGTATTAAAGCATTCTTGACATAAAAATAATTTTGATTATCTGCCTATGATGCTATTGCGAGAGTCTTGAGCCCGATAGTGGCGCGTGTCCGTGCCGTGTGGCGGCTCAATTCCCGTCCTTCACCTTGCGCCTGTTGAGCATGACGAGCAGCAACAGCACCACCACGAATATGATGGTGGACAGCGGCCGCAGCTCGGGCGTGAGCCCTCCCTTGCGTGCGTCGGCGTAGATGTACGTGGAGAGGGTCTCGAGTCCCTCGTTGCCTATGGTGAATATGGTCACGGCGAAGTCGTCGATGCTCATCGTGACAGCGAGCATGAACCCCGACACCATGCCTGGCAGTATCTCTGGCACGATGACCTTGCGCAGCGCCTGTGCCGGCGATGCCCCGAGGTCGAGGGCTGCCTCGTAGAGGTTGGGGTTCATCTGTTTGAGCCGTGGCATGACGCTTAGGATGGCGTACGGCAGGCAGAACGTGATGTGCGAGAGTACCACAGTGGTGTAGCCCTGCGGTATGCCGAGCGACACGAACAGCAGGAACAGCGAGATGCCTATTATCACGTCGCCGTTGAGTATAGGTATGTTGTTGACGAACGATATGGCCCGCCGCTGCCGCGAGCGCAGGTTGTGTATGCCTATGGCCGTGATGGTGCCGAAGATGGTAGACACCGTGGCGGTGATGAGGGCTATGCTCACGGTGTTGGCGAGTGCGGCGGTGAGTGAGTGGTGCGTGCCCTCGGCGAAGAGGTTGCGGTAGAGGCGCAGCGAGAAGCCCGTCCAGTTGCCCATGACCTTGGCCTCGGTGAACGAGAACACCACTATGATGATGATGGGCGAGTAGAGCAGCAGTAACAGCAGCCACAGGTAGCCCTGACAGAATATCTTGCGTATCATCTGATGCCTCCTTCCTGTGAGTCGCTGTCGGGCGAGGCGAAGAGCATGGACGCGCCTATGAGGAACAGCATGATGAGCGACAGGGCGGCTCCGTAGTTCCACATGGAGTTGTTGACGTTCTCCTGTATGGTGGTGCCGAAGAGCTTTATGTTGTTCATGGTGAGCAGCTCGCTGATGGCAAACGTCGATATCGTGGGCATGAACACCATGAGTATGCCGCTGGCCACACCCGGCATGCTGAGCGGCAGCACCACCTTGACGAACTGCTGCAGCGGTGACGCGCCGAGATCCTCGGCCGCCTCTATGTAGCTGCGGTCCATCTTCTGCAGGGTGTTGTATATGGGGTATATCATGAACGGTATGAAGTTGTAGGCCATGCCAAACAGCAGGGCACCCTCGCCGAGAGGTATGTCGGCGAAGTCGAAGAGCGCTACGGTGGCCAGCGTGCGCACGAGTATGTTCACCCACATGGGCAGTATGAACAGCGTCACCACCGTGGCGGCGTGGCGCATGTGCGTCATGGCCAGGATGTAGGCGGCTGGGTAGCCCACCAGTATGCATATTATGGTGTTGGCGGCGGCTATGCCTATGGAGTAGACGAAGGTGTTGATGGCCTCGGGGTGGCTCATGAACTTCTGGAAGTTGGCGAGCGTGAAGGCCCCCTGCTCGTCGGTGAAGGCATACACCAAGATGAGTATGAGCGGCAGCACCACGAAGAGGGCGGCGAATATGGCGTAGGGCAGGGCCCAGCTCTTGCGCGAGTCGAAAATCCTTGTCATGCTCATGGACGGCGGTCGTTGTGGTCGTGCGGCGCGTGCGTGCCGCAGCCGGGTATGATGGTTATGTCGTCGGCGCTGATGGTGATGCCCACGTGGTCGCCGAGGTCCCACTGGTCCTGCGTGTCTACGTACAGCTTGCCGCCCCAGTCGGTGTCTACGGTGAGGTGGTAGTGGTCGCCCTTGTAGAGTATGAAGCTCACGTCGCCGTTGAAGGTGCCGTCCTGCTCGTTGTCGAAGAGCTCTATGCGCCCGAACGGTATGCTCACCATGATGGTGCCGTCGGCCCCGTCATCGTCAGCGGTGCGGGGCTTGCGGTACTCCACGCCGAGCACCTCTATGATGTCGCCGCGCCGCTTGGCCTCCAGCACGTTGGCCGTGCGCTCCTTGCGCATGATGTGTATGTTGTCGGGCGTGACGCTGAGTCCCACCTCCTGTCCTACGGCGAAGTGCTTGTAGTCCTGTATGAGGAACTCGTAGCCGTCCTTGCTCTCGGCGAGCATCTCGTAGTGTACGCCCTTGAATATGGACGAGGTGACGGTGGCGGTGAACTGCGCCCCTGCCGTGTCTGTGCTCACCTCTATGTCCTCGGGGCGTATCACCACGTCTACCTCCTCGTCCTTGGCGAAGCCCTTGTCTACACAGCTTATCTCGCTGCCGGCCGTGCGCACGAGGCAGTCGTGGAGCATCACGCCGTCGAGTATGTTGCTCTCGCCTATGAAGTCGGCCACGAAGGCGTTGGCCGGCTCGTTGTATATGTCGGTGGGCGTGCCTATCTGCTGTATCTCGCCGTTGCTCATCACCACTATGGTATCGCTCAGCGTGAGTGCCTCCTCCTGGTCGTGGGTGACGTAGACGAACGTTATGCCCAGCCGCTCGTGCATCTGCTTGAGCTCTATCTGCATGTCCTTGCGCATCTTCAGGTCGAGGGCGGCGAGCGGTTCGTCGAGCAACAGCAGCTCAGGCTCGTTGACTATGGCACGCGCTATGGCTATGCGCTGCTGCTGTCCGCCCGACAGTGAGTTCACGTCGCGGTAGTCGTAGTCGCTCATGTTGACGGTGCGCAGGGCGCTGCGCACCTTCCGGGCTATGGTGGCCTTGTCCATGCCGCGCAGCTTCAGGCCGAAGGCTATGTTGTCGAACACGTTGAGATGGGGAAAAAGGGCGTATTTCTGGAATACGGTGTTTACCGGCCGGCGGTATGGCGGCACAGCCGTGATGTCCTCGCCGTTGAGCTTTATCTCGCCCGACGAGGCCTTCTCGAATCCTGCCAGGAGCCGCAGCAGCGTGGTCTTGCCGCATCCCGAGGGGCCGAGTATGGTCATGAACTCGCCTTTGTGTACCGCGAGGTTGATGTTGTCGAGCGCCTTCTTCTCGCCGAAGAGCTTGGAGACGTTGCGCACGTCTATGATGTGGGGCGATGTAGTGTTCATCCGCTTCCTTGTGATTGTTGATTTGTAGATGTTGTTTATTCGTCGGCTTGCGTGCCGCGTGAGGGTCAGTAGGGCGTAGGTGGTTGCATTGGTGTGTGCCGTGCGTGGCACTGGCGGCTCCGCAAGTGGTGCAAAGTTAATAATTTTGTGGGTAATACGCCCGTGCGTGTGCGTACTTTTTTGTCCGTGGCACGCCCCTTTCCTGCCGTGCGTGCGGCACGGCAGGGGCGGAGGTCAGCATATCAGCGGTATGATGGACGGCGTGAGCAGGGCCGTGAATATGCCGTTGAGGGTGAGCCCGAGGCTCGCGTAGGCACCGTGTACGTTGCTCACGTCCATGGAGGTGGCGGTGCCGAGGGCGTGTGCCGCGGTGCCCATGGACAGGCCCTGGGCCACGGGCGTGCGCACATGGGCGAATCCCATGGTCTTGTAGCCGCACACGGCGCAGAGCAGTCCCACCGATACCACCACGGCGGCGGTGAGCGACGGTATGCCGCCTATGCTCTTGGTCACCTCCATGGCTATGGGAGTGGTGACGGACTTCGAGGCGAGTGAGAGTATCACCTCCCTGTCGGCCCCGAGCTCCTTGGCAATCCACACCACCGACGCTATGCCCACCACGCATCCGGCAAGCTCGCTCATGAGTATGGGCACCAGCTCCTTCTTTATCTTCTCGAGCTGCATGTACAGCGGCACGCCGAGGGCCACGACGGCAGGGCGCAGCCAGAACTCTATCATGTGGCCGCCCTCGTTGTAGGTGTCGTAGCTCACGCCGCTCAGCTCAAGGAATGATATCACCACCACGATGGCCACGAGTATGGGATTCATCACCACCCACCCGGTGCGCTTGCGCAGCAGCTTGCCTATGAAGTAGGAGCCGAACGTCAGGGCTATGAGGAAGAACTCGTTGCTGAAGTACTCTCTCATTGGTCGCCTCCTTTCCTGCGCCGTGCTGCGCGGCCGTATATCTGGTGTACCCATCCCGTCACGGCGAGCACGAGCACGGTGCTCACGGCCGATGCCACGGCTATGGGCACGAACTGCGCCTTGATGACATCGAAGTAGAGCATGATGGCCACTCCTGGCGGCACGAAGAAGAAACCGATGTTGCTTACGAGAAACTCCGACAGGCTGCGCACCCACTCCAGGCGTATGACGCGGAGCTTGAGCAGCAGCGTGAGTATGAGCATGCCGAGGATGCTCGACGGAAGGGGCACGTGGGTGAGGTGTATGACGAGCTCTCCCAGTGCGAGGCAGCCAAAGAGTATGGCCAGTTGACGTATTACCATATTAGTGTGAAAGGGTATAGTGCTTGATGCCTGTCCGCTGTATGCCGCCATGTGTGGCTGGCACGCGGAGCCGTGGCGGCGCGGCCGTGGGGCGGCGTGCCGCGCTGATTGTGGGGCACAAAGTTAGTGATTACTGCCCACATGAGCGTGGCGCGGTGGCATGTATTTTGCTTGTGGCGGCGTTTTCTTGTCCTATGTCGGGCGAGTGGCGTGCGCACGGTGGCCGGCATGGCCGTGGCAGAGCAGCGCACCGTGCGCGTGGCATGGCTGCGTATGGGCACAAAAAAAGCAGCAGACACTCATCCGCATGGATGCTGTCTGCTGCTTTTTGTCGTCGTGATGCTGACGCTGACGGATTATTTTCCGTGGTGCTCGTCAGATACTGTCAGTTTCTTGCGGCCATGAGCGCGGCGCTTGGCCAGTACGCGGCGACCATTCTTTGTAGCCATTCTCTCACGGAAGCCGTGCTTGTTCACTCTCCGTCTGTTGTGCGGCTGAAATGTTCTTTTCATTGTTCTGTTGATTTATTTTATTTGTTATTATTCACGCTACGGGCTGCAAAATTACTCATTTCTTTTGAATTAACCAAGAAGAATGCGATTTTTAGCTTGAATATTTAGGTTTTTTTCCAAATTTACAGTACCTTTGCAGCGCAATTTGAAACACGAAACGCAAATTAAAAGTTTTAATATACAGATTTATGATTAATTCACAAGACATCAAGATGGGAACATGTATCCGCATGGACGGTAAGCTGTTCTTCGTCATTGACTTCCTTCACGTAAAGCCGGGCAAGGGCAACACATTCATGCGCGTGAAGCTGAAGAACGTCGTTGACGGCCGCGTGCTCGAGCGCCGCTTCGACATCAGCGAGAAACTTGAGGATGTGCGCGTTGAGCGTCGTCCGTATCAGTACCTCTACAAGGAGGGCGAGGACTACATCTTCATGAATCAGGAAACATACGACCAGATACCCATCGCTCATGACCTCATCACAGGCGTTGACTTCATGAAGGAAGGCGATGTAGTGGAGGTGGTGTCTGACGCTGACACGGAGACGGTGCTCTTCGGCGAGATGCCGGTGAAGACGGTGCTCCGCATCACACACTCCGAGCCTGGCATCAAGGGCGATACCGCCACCAATACCCTCAAGCCCGCCACTCTCGAGACTGGCGTTGAGGTGCGCGTGCCGCTCTTCGTCAACGAGGGCGACCTCGTACAGGTAGACACCCGCGACGGCAGCTACCTGCAGCGTGTGAAAGAGTAATGCGCCACGGCGCTACATTAGCCTTATAGCTTGATGGTTTATAGTCTATGACGGGGATATGGCGACGTGTCCTGATGGCATAGGCTGTAAACCATTTTTTGATTTACGCAAGCATGCGGCACGGCTTTGCGGCCCGCCGCCTAAACACATACGCAATGGTAAAATACAGCATCATCATACCCGTGTACAACCGCCCCGACGAGGTGGACGAGCTGCTCGCCAGCCTCACGCGCCAGACGCTGACAGACTTTGAGGTGATAGTGGTGGAGGACGGCTCCACGCTGGCGTGCCGCGACGTGTGCTCACGCTATGAGGGACGGCTCGACCTGCACTACTACCGCAAGCCCAACTCGGGGCCGGGGCAGAGCCGCAACTACGGCGTGGAGCGGGCACGGGGAGAGTATGTCATCATACTCGACAGTGACGTGGTGGTACGCGAGGAGTACCTGCGGTCGGTGGATGACGAGCTGCGGCGTGAGCCGGCCGATGCCTTCGGCGGCCCCGACCGCGCACATGAGTCGTTCACGCCGGTGCAGCGTGCCATATCATACAGCATGACATCGTTCTTCACCACGGGAGGCATACGCGGCGGCAAGAAGAAGCTCGACAAGTTCTATCCGCGCTCGTTCAACATGGGCGTGCGCCGCGATGTGTACCAGCGGCTCGGAGGATTCTCGGCCATGCGCTTCGGCGAGGACATAGACTTCAGCATACGCGTGTTCAAGGGCGGGTACAGCTGCCGCCTGTTCCCGGAGGCATGGGTGTGGCACAAGCGCCGCACCGACTTCCGCAAGTTCTACCGCCAGGTGTACAACAGCGGCATAGCACGCATAAACCTCTACAAGAAATACCCCGAGTCGCTGAAGGTGGTGCATCTGCTGCCCATGGTGTTTACCGTGGGCGTGGCCGCGCTCCTGCTGCTCGCACTGACGGGCGTGGTGGCGGCGGTGGCGTGCCAGGCTTGCAGCGCGTGGTGGCTCGGTTGGCCGCTGACGGTGGCCGCACTGGCGCCACTCGCGCTCTACTCGTTGCTCGTGTGTGCCGACTCGGCGGCGCGGAACAGGAGCGTGCGCATAGGCATGCTGAGCGTATGCGCGGCCTTCACGCAGCTCACGGGCTACGGCATGGGCTTCATAAGCGCGTGGTGGCGGCGCTGCGTGAGGGGTGAGGAGGAGTTCTCGGCGTTCAACAAGAATTTCTACGCATGACGATGGACGGCAGGATGCGCATCACCGACTGGGCCTTGGAGGACCGTCCGCGCGAGAAACTCATGGCACGGGGAGCTGCCGCGCTCACCAATGCCGAGCTGCTGGCCATACTCATAGGCTCGGGCACGCCCAAGATGACGGCCGTGGAGCTTATGAAACTGGTGCTGCACGACTGCAACGACAACCTCAACACGCTGGGCAAGAAGTCGCTCGCCGACCTCATGGCGTACAAGGGGGTGGGCGAGGCCAAGGCCGTGGCCATCATGGCGGCGTGTGAGCTGGGCAAGCGGAGGCAACGCGAGAAGGCGGAGCAGCGCGTCAGTCTCGGGTCGGCACAGGCCATATACGACTACATGCACACCAATATGCAGGACCTCGACGTGGAGGAGGCGTGGGTGCTGCTCATGAACCAGAACTTCAAGCTCATAAAGCCTGTGCGCATATCGCACGGTGGTATAAGCGAGACGGCAGTGGACGTGCGTGTCATCATGCGCGAGGCGGTGCTCAACAACGCCACCGTGTTGGCGCTGTGCCATAATCATCCCAGCAACAACGCCACGCCCAGCGGCGACGACAACCGCCTGACGGAGCGCGTGAGGAAGGCGTGTGAGGTGATGAGGCTGTACTTCCTCGACCATATCATCGTGACGGACGGGCAGTACTTCAGCTACCGTGAGAGCGGCAGACTGTGATTAGGCGTACATGCGCATGCAATGATTGCGTGTGGCTGGCGTTTATATGATGGGGCATAAGCCGACTGCCGTGCCCTAAGTCCGTGTGGCGATGACGTATGTATAAATCGCGATGACGTATATATAAATAATGTGACGACAACAAAACAAACGTATATAAATGGAACGAATAAAATTTCTTATCATCTCGGCCGTGTGTGCCATCGTGGCAATGACGGCCGTGTCGTGTGGCAACGATGACGATGACAGCACCACAGTGCCCGCAAGCGTCATGCAGAGTCTGCCGGGCTTCTATTCCAACGTCGTGACCTTCGACGACAAGGCGGTGCTCTGCGTCATGAATGTGGAGGTGACCACCACCACGGCCACGTTCAACCTGCCGTGGGAGGCCATCTTTGAGTATGTGATGGGCAGTGGCTCTGCCGAGGCCGCCGCCTCCGTAAGGGCTTCTGACGTGACCGCCACCTACCGCCCGGTGTACTACAACAACAATGTGGCATCACTGCTCATGGATACGCAGACCGTGAATTTCAGGTACACGCTCGACGGTGCGGAGCGCACGGGACAGCTCACGCTCTCCACGCCGAGTATCGCCTACGACTCCGTGAAGAAGCATCTCCGCGTGGGCATGTCTATCAGCAAGGTGGTGCTCGGCGGCGAGGAAGTAAAGTCGTTCAAGCCCGTGCACTTCTACATGCAGCCGTCGGAGAAGAAGAACTGACGCGCCTCCGCGGCCGCACATGGACGTGTGGCCACATGTTTCGGCTGCGCCACTGTGTGTGTCGGGGCTTTATGCCGTGACGGTGCTGCCTTCACGCGGCGTCAGCATGGCTCCATTGCTGTGAGGTAATACACAAAAAAGCATAAAAATGACAGGAAAATGATGCCTGTATAGTCAAATATGTATATATTTGCACGGTGAACATCATGCTGCCGCGCGGCGCGTGACAGGCTGTGTACCATGCCGTAGGCACTCTTGATGCTCGCTGTATATTAATAAGGATAAAAATCAACTGTCAAAAAACAAGAGAAAATGGAAAAAGACGAACTTTACAGAATGATTGACGAGCGCGAGGGCTTCGTGTCGCTGGCGTTCCCCACGCTCATGCGCAAGGTGTACCTGTGGATGGCGTTCGCATTGGTCATCACGGGCATAGTGGCTTTCGGCGTGGCCAACACTCCGTCGCTCGCGTACATGATATTTGGCTCCAAGGTGGCATTCTGGGGCATCATCATAGCAGAGTTTGCGCTCGTGTGGTATATCTCAGCACGTATAGGCCGCCTGTCGTTGTCTACGGCCACGGTGCTGTTTGTGCTGTATTCCGCGCTCAACGGCGCCGTGCTGTCGATAATATTCTTCGCGTACTCCACGACGGTCATCACCAAGGTGTTCCTCATAACGGCGGGCACATTCTCCATCATGGCCTTCATCGGATACCAGACCAAGAGCGACCTCACGTCACTCGGCAAGATGCTGTTCATGGCACTTATAGGACTGATTGTCGCTACGGGCGTGAACCTGTTCATGCACAGCAGCACTATGGACATGCTGATATGCTATGCAGGTGTGATAATATTCGTGGGTCTCACCGCTTATGACTCACATGTCATCAAGGGTATGCTCGCCGAGTGTGCCGATGACGGCGAGGACGCACAGAAGCTGGCCATCCTCGGTTCGCTGACGCTGTATCTCGACTTCATCAACCTGTTCCTCTATCTCCTACGTATCTTCGGAGGACGCAGCAACGACTGACGCTTACATCTGACCATAGCCGCCAGGCGGCATCACTCCACGGCACACAGGGGCATCCGGCAACGGGTGACCGTGCGTGCCGTGTGACTTTATGTATGGAATAATGCATGTTTATACGGAAACATGGGATGCGTACATGGAAAATCAGTAAAATATGCAGAATAGTGCGAAAAAGTTTGGCTATTTATGCAAAATAAGCTACTTTTGCACTCCGTAACGCATAAATATACAGGTATGAAGAAGAAGAACTCCAGAATAGAGGCTCTGAAGATGCTCATCTCAAGCAATGAGATAGGCAGTCAGGAGGAAGCTCTCCAGGCATTACAGAAAGAAGGTTTCAATCTCACACAGGCCACCCTCAGCCGTGATATGAAGCAGCTCAAGGTGGCGAAGGCGGCAAGCATGAACGGTAAGTATGTCTACGTGCTGCCCAATGAGACGATGTACCGCCGCGTGCCGAAGCCAAAACTCGCCAAGGAGATGCTTGAGACACCGGGATATATCTCCATATCTTTCTCGGGCAACATGGCCGTGGTGAAGACAAGGCCGGGCTATGCCAGCGCCATAGCATACAATATAGACAACAGCGACCTCCCCGAAATACTGGGCACCATAGCCGGTGACGACACCATATTCCTCGTCATCAAGGAGAACGCAAGGCGCACCGTAGTGACGGAGCACATAGAGTCGCTCGTCAAGGGGGTGATGTAATCACCGCACTGTGCCTCGGAAGCAACGCGCAGCGTGGGTTTAATGTACAGACATTATTATATAACATGATAAAAGGACAAACAAGCAAACGAAATGGATGACATAAAAGTAATGGTCGCCGATGCCTCGCATGAGAAGTATGTCGACACAATACTGAAAACAATAGAGGACGCTGCAAAGGTGCGCGGCACTGGTATCGCCAAGCGCACGCATGAGTACGTGGCCACGAAGATGAAGGAGGCAAAGGCCGTGATAGCCCTCAGCGGCGACCGCTTCGCGGGCTTCAGCTACATAGAGACATGGGGCAACAAGCAGTATGTCACTACTTCAGGACTCATCGTACACCCCGACTTCCGCGGACTCGGGCTGGCCAAGCGCATCAAGGACGTGACATTCACGCTGGCACGCACACGCTGGCCGCATGCCAAGATATTCAGTCTGACGAGCGGAGCCGCAGTGATGGCCATGAACACACAGCTCGGCTACAAGCCGGTGACGTTTGCCGACCTCACCGACGATGAGGCTTTCTGGCGCGGGTGCGAGGGCTGCATAAACGTGGATGTGCTGAAGCGCACGGGCCGCAAGTACTGCATCTGCACAGGCATGCTGTACGACCCCGAGGAGCATCTGCCCGTGAAGTTGCCGCAGGAGGTGATAGACAGAATCAACAAGATAGACAAGAAAAATATCAAATCGGAAAAGTAGAAAGGAACAGAGATATGGCAAAGAAAGTGGTAGTGGCTTTTTCTGGAGGACTTGACACGTCCTACACAGTGATGAAACTGAAGAATGACGGCTACGAGGTGTACGCCGCATGTGCCAACACGGGCGGATTCAGCCCCGAGCAGCTCAAGAAAAACGAGGAGAACGCCTACAAGCTGGGCGCAAAGCAGTACGTCACGCTCGACGTTACGCACGAGTATTATGAGAAGTCTCTCAAGTACATGATATTCGGCAACGTGCTGCGCAACAACTGTTATCCCATCTCGGTGTCGTCGGAGCGTATATTCCAGGCCATAGCCATAGCACGCTACGCCAAGGAGATAGGCGCCGATGCCATTGCACACGGCTCTACTGGCGCTGGCAACGACCAGATACGTTTCGACATGACGTTCCTGGTTATGGCTCCGGGCGTGGAGATTATCACCCTCACACGCGACAAGGCCCTCTCGCGCAAGGAGGAGGTTGACTACCTCAACGAACATGGTTTCTTTGCCGACTTCACCAAACTCAAGTACTCGTACAACGTGGGTATCTGGGGCACCAGCATCTGCGGTGGTGAGATTCTGGACCCCACGCAGGGCCTGCCCGAGGAGGCTTACCTCAAGCATGTTACCGCCAAGGAGGAGGAATCGGAACTTAAGATAACGTTTGAGAAGGGCGAGATAGTAGCCGTCAACGGCGAGCACTTCGATGATAGGGTGAAGGCCATACAGAAGATTGAGGAGATAGGTGCCGCCTACGCCATAGGCCGCGACTGCAACGTGGGCGATACCATCATCGGAATAAAGGGCCGTGTGGGCTTCGAGGCCGCCGCACCAAAGCTCATCATCGAGGCACACCGCCTGTTGGAGAAGAGCACGCTGAGCAAGTGGCAGCAGTACTGGAAAGACCAGGTGGCCAACTGGTATGGCATGTTCCTGCACGAGAG
>JALFIM010000065.1 GCA_022775985.1 Prevotella sp. | reverse complement strand
TTATATGTCTTATGGGCGCGAGCCGCCGCAGTGCCGGCCGCAAATGATTTGCAAATATAACACTATCTGCGCAATCGGCAAAGCAAAAACGCCTTTTTTTGAGTTGCGCCCCACCGCACGCGCCACGGCCGCAGGGCCTGTGGGCAGACCGCGCACGCAGGTCTCGCGCGGTGCGGCATGCCCTTCCGCACACGCCCCTTTACCATACTCCGTAACGCACTGTGCCACAATGCGTTGCAAAACATCCCATTTTACCTTGCGAAATGGGCCGTTTCGCAACTCAATTCGGGCCGTTTCGCAAGGTGAAATGGGCCGTTTCGCAAATCGGTATGGCCACGGGTGCGGCAGAGGGCGGCATTTTTTACCGAACAGACATTTGGCGGTGTCGGCGGAAATGGCTACCTTTGCCCACAAGCGGGACTTGCCGTCGGGAATCAGCGTGGATTGTAGTTCCACGAAAACAATACCTATGGCAAGTCTCATATCTGGCAAACGGCGCGGATTGTAGTTCCGCGAGGGGCTGCCAGACACTAAGAAGCCCCTACAAGCAAGGCCGTAATGCAGATTACAGGCCGATGCTTGTAGGGGCTTATTACGTATGAATGAGGGCAAAGGCTACGCAAGACTTGCGTGAAAAGAGTATTTACAAATCAACAGACAGTGTCTCGCTATCATTTTCACGGCAAAATCTATGCTTGCATTCTCATTTCTTTAGATTTTCCATAAGAACATCCAAATCGTTTGTTTCAAAAAGCACATCATGTTTTGCCGCATCAATGGCTTCATCAAGTCTACAAACCTTTTGCGCTCTCTGTTTCTTTGCGACCCAACCCAATTTTTTAGGAAGCGATTTCAATAAATCGACATCACAAACAGGTATGTCTAACGTATATGCTATTGTATTCATTGTATATCAATCTCAAAATGGTTATTACAATGGCAAAGTTAAGCATAAAAAATGAGAAAACAACTTTTGATAGTTGTTTTATAAGGATTCCCTATGTATAAACCAATATATAATTGGGAATCTGCACATTATCCCTTTGTTTTCAGAATTACAGGTACTCCATCCGACATTTTGTGGAATTCATCAGATGTTTTTGTGGATTTTGGCGACATCATCAATTGAGAAATATTGACCAATACGACCAATATCCATTGGCAGAAATTCTTTTTCGAAAATAGCGGCATTTTTATTTTCTTTGTCAACAAAATTATATTAACTTTGCTGCATAAACAAGGTACACACACTTGCTACAAGTGTGGCGCACCAAGTTCATATGGTCTCAGCACACGCCGAGCCTCTTATGGCCTACACAACTGTCACAACAGCGCAGGGCATAAAACGAGGAGGAGCAGGGTGGGTAAAAGACACGACATATTTGAGGCGTTTACTTGACGCTTTGTTCATGACTATCTGAAACTTCGCAACTTTCATTTATCCTGTCACGGACATAGCAGCGGTAGATGCTTACGGGTGTGATTGTATCACAGCCAATGGAGTATTGTGCCTATATATGTAGGCAGCCAGTACTCCATGTGGCATTGTGCATATCATATCGGCGTGGGCTCTAACGTTGTCTGTTCAGCAGGATAAGGCAATGCGAAGGCCTCAGATAGTGGGACAGACGACAAGTGGTTCCCACGCTTTTTTATGTTCGCAGAATCCAACATTTTTTACGGGCTGTACCATCGGGAACAAACAGCACAATTGTAACTTAAATAAGACTTCGAACATAAATGAAACAGAAAGCATCTTTGATTGTAGGCGTTGTTGCATTAGTGGCAATAATATGGTCTTTGATTAAGCCAACGCCTCAGCCTCCGCCACACGGCAAGCTGCCGGAAACATGCAGCGTATTGAAAAGCAACACAGCAGGCACAAGTCTGAAAAACTACCAAGTAGACTTTTACATGGAGAACTCCGCCAGCATGGACGGATATGTAAACGGGAATACCGAGTTCAAGGATGTGCTTGGAAAAATGATTGTTTCTTCACACCACGCCTGCAAAGGAACCGATTTCTATTTCGTGAACAGTCAGGTATACAAAGCCAACGAGAGTGCAATAGACTTCATACAGATGCTGAACCCTGCCAATATAAAAGTGGGCAATGTAGGTTCTACTGACGTAAACCAGATTTTCAGAAACATACTGAAAGGCACAAGGAAGAATGTCATTTCCGTCCTTTTCTCCGACTGTATCTATTCGGTTACAGACGTAAACAGCCAGCTGGACAATGCGAAGAATGCCACCACAGACGCATTTCTGACGGCATTGGCCAAAGACCCTTCACTGGCAACCATCATACTTCAGTTCGTTTCTTCATTTGACGGATATTACTATGACAGGAATGACAAGCCTTTTGTTTGTAAGTCGCAGCGTCCATTCTATGTCGTGATAACAGGCAACAGAAATGCACTGAAGAGCTTGTATACCGATTTCAAAGTGGACTATCTGCCCGGGCTCAGAAACAAATGTTTCCTGACTTCTGAAAGCTGGACACTGGATGGCAACAACTCCTGCACCATTATTTCCGACTATACAAATGCAAGAAGGATAAAGACCTGCAAAAACTATCTGGACATAGAAAAGATTTCTTTGGACAGAAGCGGCAACACCTTGCAATTTGCAGTAGGCGTGGATTTCGCCGGCATTTTTGTTGACGACGCATATATTCTTGACAAAGACAACTATCAGACAGAACCCGGCAGCTACAAGGTCACAGGGGTATGCAAAGCATCGCTATCGGCGACAGGCGATTTCCCCTCACAGCCTTCAAGGCCCTATGCCATAACACTTAGCGTGCCAGATGGTTCATTTGCACCAAAAATAACTTTAAGTCTGAAAAAAGGCATACCGGCATGGGTACGCAAGGCCAACGTGAAGGATGATTCAGGATTCGTGCCTTCTCCCACGCAGAGTTTCGCCATACAGAAGATGGTGGAAGGAATATCCGCTGCCTACAGCGAAGACTATGCCGACTATTTCAAGATGAAACTAAACATTTTAAAATACGACAAATGATATGGCAGATTTTGTAGCAAATTTCTTCGAGGTGTGGGGAAGCGCCTATTTAGGGCCGTTCTCACAGTACATGTATAAGGCCGACTTGTATCTTGAGCCGTTCCTGTGGCTGTCATTGCTCCCGGCTATAATACTATTCGTGTATTACAAGCTATGGGACAACATACGTCTGGCCAAGACGTGGATATGGCTCGTAATGGTGCTTGCGGTGTCGCTTGTGGTTGCCGCCATAGGCTTCAGCTGTGCTGACAATGGACTATACGACTATCTTAACGCACACCACATTACAAACAGCAAGATAGAGGACTCCGACTATATTTACTTTGCGTTTATATGCTTTGGCTGGTCTCTTGTATGGTCGGCAATATTGTCACTGATATTGAAATTCTTCAGCGTAAAAGGCAGATATGTTCCATTTTAAATGAATACTCATGAGTAAGTTATATCTTTTCGGCATAGGCGGAACCGGCTCGCGTGTAATAAGGTCGCTCACCATGCTGCTGGCCTCAGGCGTTGATGCGGGAGCAGACACTATAGTTCCCGTCATTATAGACCCCGACCTGAGCAATGGTGACCTGACACGGACGGTAAGTCTGCTTAAAGTGTATAAGGAAATACGTTCTGAACTGTCGTTCGGTTCAGAAATGCAGTCACGGTATTTCAAAACAAACATTGATGACCAAGGTACAGACTTCAGACTGCCAATAGCAAACGTAGGCAACAAGACTTTCGGACAGTACATTGAATATGACAACCTGTGCATGGAGGACAAGGCCATGACAAGCCTTCTCTTCAGCAACCGCAATCTAAATGCCCAGATGCAGGAGGGTTTCAAGGGCAACCCTAATATGGGCAGCATTGTGCTTAACGATTTCTGTGACCCGAGCAACAATGTACTTGCAAACCTGCTGTCCGGCTTCGCCGACGGCGACAAGATATTCATTATAAGCTCCATATTCGGAGGGACAGGCGCGGCAGGATTTCCGCTGCTGCTCAAGACATTCAGACAGGCACAGCAGTTCAACACTTTCGCCAATCCGGCAATCATAGCCAACGCTCCCATCGGTGCCCTGTCCGTATTGCCGTACTTCGGCTTACAGTCCGACAATGAAAGCGAAATAAACATGGCAACCTTCATCACAAAAGCCAAGTCGGCACTTACCTATTACCAGAACAACCTGGACACCGATGCCCTGTACTATATTGCAGACAGCATGACAAGTTCTTACGCCAATGTGGAAGGGTCTGACGGACAGAAGAACGATGCGCATTTCATAGAAGTGGCGGCTGCACTGGCCGTCATCGACTTTGCGAAGGACACTCAGATAATGCGAGGCTCACACATATATAAAGAGTTTGCCACAGAACAGGAGGCCGACACCATGGACCTGAGCATGCTGTCGCCATCCACAAGAAAGGTCTTGGCACCGGCACTCATATCGTTCTACATATTCTCGCAGTTCTATCAGCACCATCTTGACAGCACGTTCGGTGCCGCATGGGCCATAGCCAGAAACTTCAAGCCCGATATGCTGAGCGAGGGCTTCTACCGCAACCTAAGCACCTTAACAACATGGTTCAAGGACGAATGGCTTGCAGAGATGGCAAGGAACAGTCGGGCATTCCAGCCTTTCAACACGGAAGGCTACGGCAGCATATTCCATTCCATTACAGGATATGAAACCAAGCAGTTAGGTTTCCTTGGAAAGTTTTGGGGCAACAAAGACGGCTTTGTGCTTATTGACGACGAGATAGCCAAATCGTCCAATGGGGTGGACAAACGCCTGTCTGACAAAGACTACTTTATGAACGTGCATTGGATTGCGATAAAGAACGCTATAACGAAACGACTAAACTTAGTATAACATGCCACACACATACAGACTACATACAGGAGGAGCCCAGACGTTGGACGGGTGGGACCTTTCCAAACAGTACGGGACCAATGAGATAAACAACATCGTAGACCCTACCGGGGCTGCGTCCGGCTTGCCCATAACCTCGGTTCCCACGCCCTTTGCAAGCCTGGAGCTTGCAAGAAACGCCTTTGAAATTTGTGGAGCAGTAAGCAGAAACGGAACCAACAACATACAGGGAGACACTATATACCACAAGATAGTGTCGTTCTCTTTGGACACGTTGGAAATATTCTTCAACTTCAACAAGTTTGCGTCCTTGTTTGACATTATTCCCTGGAACGCAAGCACCCAGATAGCAAATTTGCTGCAGAGTGCGAACACGGCACACCAGCGGTTGGGACAGACATTGAACCTGTATCTCAGCCAAGATGCCGCAGCCTTCAATTTCAGTCCCAACACGGTGTTCTATCTGCTGAACTACAAGAAAGGGCCAGCCCCTCTTAACATTGTGGGCGGAACCTCCACCACGTCGCTTGCCGTTGCCTCCACCAACGACCTGTCTTATGTAAACGTGCCTTTAAGCGGCAACCACTATGCCTACGACAAAGACCCGGCAACTTTCCGCTCTCTGACAGAACGCAACCCTGCATTCATAGAATATGTCTGGACTCTTACGCTCCAGAACGGTTTCAGCAATGTGTATCCTGAAGTCTACAGGTATGTGAACGAATGTTTCAAGGCACTTGCAGACCAACAGTTCAAGTCAAGGCTACGTACAGCGACCGCAGCCGACATACAGAACTATGTGCCGCTAACAGCAGGTGCTGCAAACATTGTCCTGCCAGGCGGTGTAGTGCTCGGCACATATCAGGCCCCTTCACCTGAACAGGTAAGCGACTTTACCATAAAGGCCGACCATGCGTCTGCCGGTCTGCCTTTGGTGCTGCCCAATGCCTTGGGCTACAATGTACCTGGTATGCGCTATGTGACAGGGGCATGGAACCCTCAGACAAAGGCTCCGTACTGTGACCACAGAGCGATGACAGACAGGACTCTGCCTGACGACAACACACAGTACCCGTACCTTACCGTAGACGACATCTTCCAGCCATTCATCATACGCACGGCATTTCCCATAGACGGAGGTGCTTATTTCCTGGGCAATTATACAGGCTCAGGGAAAAAGGAATACAGCTACCTGCTCCCGTTCAAGAAGGAGATATTCAAGTATCTTAGCGTAAAAACCATTTGCGGAAAGACATCGGAACTCCACGCTGCGAACATCTTTGAACTGAGAGATGTAGGGACCGGCGTTGAGGCCATTATCCGCATACCTGTACAGAAGGGCGAGTACATCACTTTTAGGAGAATATATCTTGACATTGATGATCCTGACGTAAAGCAGAACAAGGGAGCTATCGTAGACTGCACGTTCGACATGTATCTTTATCCTTCCTACCATATTGCGAATGCCGATGGCATAGACAAGCCTCAGCGCATATATCTGCTGGACGGCGACTGGAAAGAGCTTACAAAAAGCTATGACTATTCGGTTGAAGCATTCAAGGACCAGGAGGACTTTGGGGACAATCTGGTTTCTTCGGTAATAAAGAGAGCGGACAAAAATATTATAAGCATGGCCACAAAAACATTCGTGGCCGATGACGAGTTTGACATTATACAAATAAGCAACGGTTTCGCCACAGGTATGCTGTTCCCCAAGTATACTCAAGCAGGTACCGGGACTGACGCTTATGAGTTTGCAATAGATTTTGGAACGACAAACACTCATGTAGAATACCGTGTAAACAACGGGCAGACGACACATCCGCTGGAGATGTCTGTTTCAGACAGTGCCATCCTGGCCATGCACTCAAACAGCAGGGACATCCAGGAGTTGTTCAACAGAAAGGAGCTTGACAACTTTATAGATGCTCCTTTACAAGAGTTCGTTCCTGCTGTATTCGGCACTAATGAGACAACAGGTTTCCCCTTGCGAACCAATATCTGCATGAGAAAAGCAAATGCCATGGAACAGGGACAGGACATACGCTCAAAAGTGACGTTAGGCGACTATTCCATCGGTTTCCATTATGAGCGTAAAGAAGATTTGCAAACCAACGAGACCATTACCAATCTCAAATGGCTGGGGGCCGGCAGTCAACAGTATGTAACAAGTTTCTTCGAGGAACTGCTTATGCTTATACGGTCGAAGGTGTTGAAGAATGGTGGCTCTCTGAAAAAGACCGGCATAACGTGGTTCTATCCTGTAAGCATGGAGTCGTACAGGCTCTCACAGCTCAAGAGCGAATGGGAACGTCTTTGCCAACGCCTGATAGACGTGCAATGCCCCATCAGAAGTGTAACGGAGTCGCTTGCCCCGTTCTATTATTACAAGAACACTCAAGGCGTAAACGCAGCTTACCGACCGGTCGTGCTGATGGATATAGGCGGAGGTACGACCGACTTTGCCGTGTATGAGAACAATTCGCCCAAACTTATATCATCTGTCCGCTTTGCAGGAAACAGCATATATGGCGATTTCCCTGGCTTTGGCATACAGATGAACGGTTTCTACAACAAATATCATAACCTCTACCAGAGGAAAATAGACGGTACGCAAAGCTATTCATTGCAGAAAGCCTTTGCCAGTGTGACAAGCAAAGCCGTATCAGCCGATTTTGTGTCATTCTTGTATTCGCTCGAACACAATGCCGAACTTAATAAGAAGGGCATAAGCATATCGTTCTCCAAAGACCTGAAGTCCGACTACAGCATGAAGATTTCCCTACTGCTGTTCTATGTAGCCGAGATTTATTATCTGGCCCATGTGCTCAAGGCAAAGGGCATCGGCACCCCCGCTTACCTAACCATAAGTGGCACAGGGTCGAAAGTACTGGAACTGATAGGCGAACAGCCGGAACTGGAAGGTATAGCCAAAATTGTATTCAATGACATCATAGGCGATAACGAAAAGGTGGAACTGAAACGTGTAGGCAACCCCAAGGAGATAACCTGCAAGGGTGGATTGAACATGAAGAATGAGGACATCATCGACGATACTGAAAGTTTGTGCTATTGTTTCGCAGCGTCCTCAAAGATAAACGATATGCCCCATGCTCTGTTGGGAAATGTGGATAAAGAAGCCATAGACCAGGTAGTCGCTTTCTATGAGAAGTTTGTTGACTATTTCTTCGGTCTTAACAGCAAGTTCTCTTTCGACAAGAAATTTGGCATAAACACACAGCGCAGCTTTCCTGAGTACAGAAACATACTTCTGGAGCACGCGCACGAAGACACAGCCGCTGTTCTTGATGCGAGAAAGGCCGAGAGAAACGACCCCGAGGCAGAACTTGAAGATTCACTTTTCTTCTTTCCGCTGGCGGGCGGCTTGAACAGACTGGCTTACTATATATCAAATCAACAATAAGAAAAATGAAAAAGGTATTACATATAATAAGTGTTATAGGACTGCTTCTCACTCTGCAGTCCTGCGACCGCATAAGCGGCCTGTGGCAGAGAGGAGACAAAACACAGCAGGAACAGACGGTGGATAATCAGGGACAAGGTGCTTCCGATAAAGACAAACAGCATTCGGACACGACAAAGATCAAAACTGCTAAAGACATGAAATCCAAGCTCCAACAGTGTGAAAACGGCATAAGACTCATGCGGGATTCGCTTAACACCTTGAACACGCAAGTGGCAGACCTGCAATCGGACATTGCCAAGCTGAAGCAACGGCAGGAAGAACTGGTAAGCGACAAGGTAGGTGTAAAGAACCTGTTCGTATATCTTGCGATATTTACCATTGTGGCCATCGTGCTCGTCGTATTGCTGGCAAAGAAAACTGCCGATAAAAGCCGTCTTACAGAGAAGCAAGTAAAAAATATTATTGCCGGTTTTGCAAAACGCCATCCTGAGATTATAAACGGCAATGTGCAAGCTGTGTTGGGTCAACATTCGGGATTGCTGCAAGCAAACAGGCAGAACATTTCTGCTTTAAACACCCGGTTGGGAAGTGTGGAGATGGTATTAAATGAGTTAAGAAACCGAACCAACAGCGGAAACACACAAGGCAAGAAAGACGAGCGTCCAAGAGTGGCGAGCCGCGTGTTCTACATGAGACGCCCTTTGAAAGACATGGAATTTGATTTATCACTGAAGAGCGAGACTCCCTCAGAAGATACCCTGTACCGTTTCGAGACAGACAGTAAGAATCCCAATGTAGCCCAATTTGAATTTTATTGCAACACGCCTGGCAGGGTTAGATGGGCCTGGAGCACCAAGGACAAATCCTTGGAAAGGGTATGCCATGCCACAGGAAATGGCACTAACGGCACTTACAAGTGTACTGCCCACGGTGAAGCGGAACTTAAAGATGGCAAATGGGTAGTTACCCGCAAAGCAGTAGTAATATTTGATTAGAGAAACGATGGAGTTTGTAGAATACATAATAATAGCGGTCATCCTATGCATACAAATTTATGTGGCTTACTGGGCATGGAAACAAATAAACAGCATAAGCCATTTTCTGATGTCGGAAAGCAGCTTGAAACTGTACCAGACAACAGTAAATCTGAATGAGGACGATGAGAATGACCGGAAATACAAGACGCTTGAAACGCCACAAGTTTTAGGTTATGTCGGCAATGATGCTACAGAAGATGAACTTTTTGAATTTTGTCCCAAATGCGACATACATATAGGTGATAAAGTCTCAGTTTTTTCAGAAGAGAAACTCTTGACTGAAGCAGAGATTACGGATATATTGTATGACAACAGTTATGTAGACACAGGCTATGCCTCGCAGAATGTTATGGTTCGTCTTGACTGTGACGTTGAGGAAGGCTGCAAACTGTTTAAGACGGCGGAGCTGATAAAGCCACAGGTAGCTACGGCGAACGTAAGTACAATTTCCGTTGACGAAAAAGAAGAAAGCCTGTTGCTGCACGACGTGGTCTCCACCATAAACAATTATCTTATGAAGAACAAAGGCGGAGCTGCCGATTTTCATCTTATAAAGGATATTGTTGAAAGACATACCGACTCTATAGACGAAGAAATAAACCATAAGTTGCCAGTCCCTATATATCTCGGACTGATGGGAACTGTCTTGGGTATCATCATAGGCTTGTTCTCCTTGAAATTTCAGTTCGACCCAGACACCAACTCCCTTAATGGCGAGCTTTTCGTAAACTCTGTGAGCGGTTTGATAAGAGGCGTTAAACTGGCAATGATATGCAGTTTTGTCGGTTTGTCTATTACAACAATTCTATCTTCTTGCCGGTATATGGGAGCAAAGACCAAACTGGAAGCACAGAAGAATGCTTTTTACGACTTCATACAAACGCGGTTGCTTCCACAGATGACTAAAGACGCGGCATCAACAATCCTTGCCTTGCAGTCGAATCTGGAGAAATTCAACACGAGTTTTGAAGAGAACATCAAGGGCTTCGGCAGCATAATGGATGACATACACAAGACATTTGACAGTCAGGTCAAATTGCAGAAGGAACTAAAGAAGATGGACCTGACGCAAGTGGCCAACCTCAACACCAATGTCTTGGCACAGCTCCGTAAAAGCATGACCGAGTTTGAGAAGTTCACACAGTACCTCGGGCAGATGAACAGTTTTGTACGCTCAACGGCAAAACTTACCGACTCCATAAACGACCAGCTGCAAAGAACAGAAGCCGTTGAAACAGTGGTTGGTGCCATGCGTGAGAACATTCAAAGGAACCAGCTTGTCATGGAAAAACTACGTGCTTTCCTGGAGCGGGTAAACGAGCATCAGGCCGTAGTAACCGCCGCAGGTGAGATAGACAGTACTATGGCGCAGGCCTTAGGAGAACTAAAGAAACATGCACAAGAACAGATAAGCAGTATTCGCACCTATACCGCACAAGCGACGGAAGATTTACACGACCTCGTCACTTCGGAGAGAGGCCATCTGCGCAGTTTGGACAAGTTGGGCAAACTGGACGAGCTTGACAAACTGGTTTCCGCCATAGGCGCAATGAAAGACGACAACCATATGGTAAGCAGTGCTCTTGAGAAGAAGATTGAATGTCTGGCTCATGCAGTTGTAGACAACACCAAAGCACAGCGTGGCGAGAGCGGTATACCTTTCTGGTTGAAAATATGCGGAATGGTGCTGTTCGCAGCAACGTGCATTTTGGTAATCGCTGCCAGTGTCATGTACATAAAGGAAAATCCACGTCCTGACAACGTACAAGCTGCAATGTACAGCGACACTACAAATGCCGCTGATACTGTTGCGGCAGACACTATGGCTGAGCCCGCATTCCCTGCGCAAGTAATAGACAGTACAGCTGTCCACTAAGTCTAAAAATCCCTGACAAGTATGGCAAAAAGGAAAAAGGAAAGTTTCTTCTGGATTAGCTATTCAGACTTGATGACAAGCCTGTTTTTCATCTTGCTTGTATTGTTCGTGCTGTCTTCGACAGGTCTCTACATGAGCGAACAGGCAACAAGGAAGCAGCTTGACAAGATAAATGAGATACAGGAAGCCGTAAACAGATTGCCTAAAGAGTATTTTCGCGAAGACTCCATCAACAAGAGATGGACTCTTCGTGAAAAATTCACGCCCCATTTTGCAAGCATGGATGCCACAATACCTGCATCGGACACGGCACAGCTCATATCCATCGGTCAATCGCTGATGCAGGTGGTGGATTCGTTGAATGCCTTGAAATCTACTGACAGGTATTCAGGGCTTGACGTGAAGTACATGGTTGTGATAGAGGGTATGGCTTCCAATATACGCTATGACAAGAATGACGAATTAAGTTATAACAGAGCATTGGCTGTGTATTATCTTTGGAAGGACAACAATATAGACTTTGAGGATTCGGACTGTGAAGTGCAAATTTCTGGCAGTGGCACACGAGGCATACGCCCGTACAATACTGCTTTTTACGAAGCCGAAAAGAAAGGTCTAGCTAATGCGGCTGATTTCTACAGCCGCCAAGAAGAGGAGAAGAACCAGTGCATTATAATACAGATAATCCCCAAAATAAGCAACATAGAGAAATGACGAAACGACTTTTTGTATATACGCTCTTCTTGTTCTCTGTATTCTGTCTATTTACAGGTTGCAGACACAGACATTATAGGGACGTGCCCATGGGTGACGATGACGCCACTGCCATAAATGCAGGAGATGACGGATATAAGGATGTACGGAGAATGCGCCGTGGAACAAAAGTAAAGATGGAAGCAAGCGGAGGTGTGTATCTTGTTCCCATAAATGTGAACGGCCTGGACTTGAAGTTCATTTTCGACACAGGTGCTTCAAGTATCTGTATTTCTTCTGCCGAAGCGGCAGTGATGGTAAGACAAGGACAGATAACCCAAAAGGACATTTTGGGACAAGAGCAATTTCAGGATGCTACGGGACGGCTCTCTGTGGGGACAGTGATAAACCTGAAAACCGTAGAGATAGGCGGCATTGTGCTGCATAATGTAGAAGCGACCGTTGTTGACAACATTCAAGCTCCATTATTGTTGGGACAAACGGCTTTAGCCAAATTTGGAAAAATTTCCATTGACTATGACAACCTGACAATAGAATTCAATTAAAGAAAGCCATGCTACATTCTGCTTTTCAGATTGTAATAGGCTATATTGTATGGAGACATCTACTTGCACGGCTCAAGCTACGCAACTCAAACATCAAGTCATTCGCTATCGGTGTAAGAGGCGACATTAAAAATCTTCATACGACCCTACTCTCTCCAATTCCACCAGTCCCTTGCCCATATCATCCAGTTCCACGGCAAGGGCTATCACGTCGCGCTTGTCCGCGAGGAACGGCTCTGTGTAGCCATTGGTTTTTATCTGCCCGATGGCGGACTTGATGCCTCCGTTCTTTGTGAGTTTCAGCTCAATGACATAAATGTGCTTGGCGGTGGTGCAGACGATGTCTATGCGGCCAGTGGCAAGCATGCGCTCCACTTCCACGCGGAAGCCGATGGCGTTGAGGATGGTACTGATTATGAGGCGGTAGCGTTCCTCCATGTCCATTAAGGCAAGTTTCCTGTTGCTGTATGGCACATCGGCGATGAGCGATTTCAAGGTATTTCTTATATCCGCGATGTTGCCACTCTCCATGCTGACATACAGTTTCGTCTGCATAGACTGAGTGTCGCCGGCCTTGCGGAGCGTAAGGGCGGGCAACACCATGTCGTAAAGTGCTTGGCGCACTTCCTCGTTAGGGAAGCCGAGGTGGTAGGCCATGCCTTCGGCTGACTTTATGGTGAGGTAGCCCGACTGGTAGAGGAAGAACTCGGGGCCACCGCCTGTTACGTCTGAGGTCTCAAGCGTGTGGCGCAGCACGAGACAGTCGTCGAAGTGAGCGAGGTTCACTTCCATGTCATCGATGAACTTGGGCAGGAGTGAGGTGGCGCCGGATGCCGCCCAGAAGTTGCTGAGTTCCTGGTGTCGAGGGCATTGATAAGACTGAAGGGGTTGTATATGTCGGTCATGTTGCGGCGGCTGAAATGGTAGCCGTCGTAATAATTCTTCAGTTGCTCGTGGGTCTCCGCCTCCGTGATTCCGCAAATCTCGGCGTACTCGGGCAGGAAACTGATGTTTGTGAGGTTGTTGAGTACAGAGAACAGGGAGATTTGGGTGAACTTGGTAATGCCCATGATGAATACAAAACGCTCGTATTGGTCGGCCGACTTCAGGATGGCGAACACCTCGCGGTACACTACCGTACACTTCTCATGCTCGGATGTGCGCCATGAGTGCTGCAATGGAGAGTCGTACTCGTCGATGAGCACGCACACTTGCAGCCTGATCTTTTGCTGCGCAGCCTTTATGATGGAGTCGAAACGCACGGCCAACGATGCCGTAGGTTTAGTCTCCACCCCGTACTTCGCCTCATAACCCGCAAACACCGAGTCGAGATAAGAGCGCATACTGTCCTCATTGGCCCCGCACCACTCATGTCAAGGCGTATGACGGGATAGTGCAGCCAGTCTTTCTCCATCTGCATTATCTTCAGTCCCTCGAAGAGTTCCTTGCGCCCCTCGAAATAAGCCTGCAAGGTATCTACAAGCACCGACTTGCCGAATCTACGGGGACGAATCAGATAGTTGTACTGAAAGCCATTGTTTGCCAAGTTCCATATTATGGCACTCTTGTCAACATACTTATAGTCTTTCTCTCGTATCTAGATGAACGACTGTACGCCAACCGGCAGTTTCTTACGATTCATGCCTGTCATAATATTTCTCTTTATATTTTATAAAGCCTCACGCCGT
>JALFIM010000035.1 GCA_022775985.1 Prevotella sp. | reverse complement strand
AATCGGCTCTTCCACATGAGGATAAGTCCATCCAAGTTTATCAAGCCCCAACAAGTCCAGCTCCTCAAAGAACACAGGACGGGGGGAGATACCCAACGTACCTTCCACAATGCGAGAGTGGAGCAGTACTCCTCCCGTTTCTTTGTCCCATGTTATTTTGTACATTTCGGCTCTACCTCTTATTAGGTGCGGATAGAACCCCAATCTCCGACGATAATTATAAAAAATTGCTGTACCTCTACAAAAATAAAGCGTGGGATTCGCCTTTGCCCATCCCACATGTCGAGGCCTTCGCATTGCCCTAATCGTCGAGACGGACAACGCTGAAAGCCCACGCATGGTATATATTAATCCCATACGTGAGCAGCCGTATACATACAATAAGTACATATACGACAAATCACGGCAGGGCATAATATACCTTACCGTGAGCATTTACTGGTTGCCACCGTCCTTTGACGATTTTGGTAATTTGCGAGATTACGAGCTGTCAAAGACAGGCGCTAAGTAAACGCCCATTTCCATAAAGTCAACACCCACCCGCTTGCCCTTCGGGCTTTCAGCAAGTGGATATCTTGTGCAAAATTAAAGCAAAACCATTAGAATAACGAATTTTTATCTGTATTTTTCGCCACAAAGACAAAAACAAAGACAAAAACACGGCTACGCTGAGACATCACGCACTTCACCATCCGTCCATGACGCATCGGTAAGCACGCTGTTGCCCAACGCCTCACACTGACGGTATCGAAGAAAAAACTTGCGAAAGGACTTGCGAATGCGGGCATAGCACAAATTCACTGTTTTCAGTTGGCTTATTCACATAAATTCAGTAAATTTGCGGCTATAATCATACAGTGCAACGACATGAGAGAAAGATACATCAATCCACATACCGACTTTGGCTTCAAGCGGTTGTTCGGCTCGGAGTTCAACAAGGAGTTGCTCATAAGTTTTCTGAACGCCATGTTCCACGGCGAGCAGAACGTCAGGGACATAACGTACCTCAACTCCGAGCAACTCGGCGAGCGCAATGACGCACGACGTGCCATCTTCGATGTGTACTGCGAGAACGACAAGGGCGAGAAATTCATCGTGGAGATGCAGAACGTGTACCAAGAGTTCTTCAAAGACCGCACCATATACTACTCCACATTCCCCATACGCGAACAGGCACAGCGCGGAGGAGACTGGGACTTCCAATTGAGTCCAGTCTACACCATAGGATTGTTGAATTTCAATTTCGCGGAGGGGCTACAGAGTGCCCGCCGTTGGCACCATGAGGTGAAACTCATGGAGGTGGACACGCACGAGGTGTTCTACGACAAACTGACGTACATATATGTGGAGATTCCGAAATTCGACAAGAAAGAGACGGAACTCGTCACGATGTATGACAAGTGGATGTATGTGCTGAAAAACCTCTCCGCACTGATGCAGCGTCCATCGGCATTGCAGGAAAGGGTATTCACGCGACTGTTCGAGCAGGCGGAGATATCGAAGTTCAACCCACAGGAGCTCAAGTCATACGAGGACAGCTTAAACGCCTACCGAGACATCGTGAACGCAATAAAGACAGCGGAGAAAAAGAAATATGCGGAAGGGGAAGCAGACGGGATGGCTAAAGGCCTGGCCAAAGGTCTGGCTAAAGGAAGAATAAATGGTCTAACAGAAGTAGCAAAAAACATGTTAGCGAAAGGCATGTCTACCGATGTTATTGCAGAAATGACAGGACTGTCGGAAGAGGAGATTGATGCATTGAATACAGAGAATGCCTCTGACACACAAGCATAAACAGCGAACAAGCCAACAGGCACGACATCACGATGTACGGATTCCCATGTACGCCATTTCGCCAACCTACGGCATTCGCCCATAAATCAATGACATGACTGATACAATAACGCAAGAGGAGGCAATAGCCATCCGCCTTCATAGCCAGCAACTTCTGAACCCACTATTTGAGCGGGCAGAGGATGTGGTCGGCTGGATGGGTATGATACAGGCGCAAGACTACGGCTACTTCAGATGGGCTATAGGCATGAGGATGAGAAGCCCGAAGATGGAGACAGTAAAAGCCTGTTTCTCTTCGGGCAAGATAGTGCGCCTCCACCTGTTGCGCTGCACCGTACAGGCTGTCGCTGCCGAAGATTACCCTTGGATGCACGCGCTGTGCAAGGAAAGGAATCTCAGCACAATAAAGTCATGGCCGAGCTACAACAGGACAGAATTTTCTGAGCAATACTACGAAGAAGCCGCAGAGGTGCTCAGGAACATACTGGCCTGTGGCAAAGCCATAACGAAAAAGTGTATCGGGGAAGAATTGACACGGCAGGGACTTCCCGGAGATCTCGCCCACACGAGCCAAATAGTTCTCCGTGGTGAGATAGAGGGACTGTTGGTCTCTGGCGACATGCAAGACCATGACGCGACTTGGACTTTGGCCGAGAATCATGACTGCCGACTCTCAACGGACAAGGCCCTGTCGGTCTTAGCACGCAAATACTTCCGCAGCCATTCACCTGCCAGCCTTGCAGACTTCTGCTGGTGGACAGGACTGCCCATTACGCAAAACAGGAAGGCAGTGCAACTTATAGCTTCGGAATTGGAGGAAGTGAAGATACAAGGAGAAACAATGTTGGTGTATAAGACACGGTTTGTGGAAGATTATCTGTCA
>JALFIM010000025.1 GCA_022775985.1 Prevotella sp. | reverse complement strand
ATGAGGAAAACTCTACTTTTTTATCTCTTCGCCGTATTGCTGACGGCATTGCCGCAGTCGGTGAAAGCCGACACGTGGGTATTTGAGTGGGACAAGAGCCACTCCGATGCCACAGCGCAGGGCTTCTACAACTTCGGAAGTACCGCTGTGGACAAGGATGTCTACACCGAAGTACTCAACTCCATAGTGTGGAACATAGCGTCCGAGGGCACTAATGTGTATGCCTATACCGCGAAGAGCGGACAGACGATAGGCTCTGCTCTGAAACCATCGTCGCACACGTCGCTGTGGACTACTGGTTTCGTCGGCACTATCAAGGCGGTGCGCGTCACAGCACGCACCAGCAAGGATGCCAATGTAGCAGCACTGAAGGTGTCGGTAGACGGCAAGGCCCTGCTCACGGGCACTTCCGAGGCCGCCGCTCTCAATGGCACGCTCACGCAGTATGAGTTCAAGGCCAGCAGCGCAGCGCAGGAAGGCAAGCTTGAGATAACCCTCGATCCGACGAGCGAGAGCCAGGGCACGCTCTACATCAAGCGCATAGAGGTAGACTACGATGCCGTGCAGTCATCGGTGCCCACGCCCGTCATCACGCCGGCGGCTGGCACATACGACGACCCGCAGAGCATATCCATAGCTGTAAGCGGACTGGAGCAGGGCAAGTACAAGGTGTACTACACCACCGACGGCACCAATCCGCGCCTCGCCGATGGCACGCGTCAGGAGTACACCGAGCCCTTCACCATATCTAATAGTGCCACTGTCAAGGCCGTGACACTGTCGGGTGAGGAGTACAGCGCAGTGGCACAGGCCGACTATGTGATACGCCAGGACCCGCAGATACACTTCAACAAGGAGGCCATATCGCTCATTTCGGGCGAGGATGCCTACTCCGACCTCATCAATCCCAACAAGGTGTCGCCCATAACCTATAAGTCGTCGGCATGGAATGTGTGCTCGGTAGACAAGTACGGCGAGCTGGCCTCGTCGTACGTAAAGACCACACAGACCGTCACCATCACCGCTTCCTTCGCGGGAGACGCCACCTACAAGCCGGCCACTGCCACCATGCAGGTCACTGTGGTGGCCAAGGAGCCGCTCAGCACTCCCGTAGTCACTCCGCTCGGCGGCACGTACACCGAGCCTGTGGACGTGACCATCACCACCGACGACGACCGCGCCGTGACGATATGGTACTCCACCACCGCCAAGGATGCTGAGGAGTTTGAGGACGACTACACCAAGAGCGTCATCACTGAGGGCAAGAGCGTGACGCTGACCATAGACAAGTCATGCACGCTGTACGTAATGACGCGCGGCGACAACGTGAACAGTGAGGTGGTGACCGCGCAGTATGTGGTCAACCTTCCGCTCAAGGCCGACTTCACCACCGACAAAGCCAAGACTCCGTATCTCACCCAGAACTTCGACACTGCGGAGGATCTCAGGGGCTGGACTTTGGGAGAAGGCTGGGAGCAGCGCGACAAAGGGTTCAGCGCCATAGACGCTTCTGACCAGGCCTCGCTGTTCATCCCCTACGACGCAGGTAGCACTTCTACGGTTCTCGAGAGCCCCGTGGTGAACGTGGAGAGCGGCAGCAGCGTGGAGTTCTACGCCTACTTCAGCGGCGGATTCCTCGTGTACGGCAAGTGGACGTTCAGCATCACCGATACCGATACTAACGTCAAGGAGACCCTGTTCAACGCTTTCGACTGGGCACAGGACAATGCCTATGACGGACCTAACTGGAACAAGTTCTCGTTTGACCTCGCAAACTATGTGGGCAAGAACGTGAAGTTCACCATAGACTACCCCTTCGGCGGTGAGGATCTCACCCTCGACGGCTTCCGTGTGGTGAAGGACAACCCCGCAGCCAAGGACCAGATACGCATCTTCGAGGGCGAGACCGTGAAGTACAGCAGCATGTCACAGGGCGAGCCTGAGTCTGTGGAGTGGACGTTCGAGGGCGGCACGCCGGCCAAGTCCACCGATACCGCCCCCGTGGTGACATACGACAAGGCCGGCACATACGCCGTGACGCTGACCGTAAAGCGCGGCGACGAGACCGACACCACCGTGCGCAATGCCTTCGTGGTGGTGACACAGAAGGCCCCGACGGCACAGATAGGACTCCCCGAGGAGGGCTATGAGTCGCCGTATGTGGGCGTGTTCGTGCCTACCAACGTGCCTGTCGTGTTCCGTGACCTCTCCACCGGCAACCCCACGGAGTGGAACTGGAAGTTCCAGTTCGCCGACAAGGAGTCGAGCAATGAGCAGAACCCTACGGTGACGTTCGTGAAGAAGGGCACCGTAAGCGTTGGCCTCACCGCCAAGAACGCCAGCGGACAGAGCAACGACATACGTCAGTATGCCGTACAGGCAGGTGGAGCGCAGAACGTATGGAACATATCCACCGATGACAACAGCAAGATAGAGAAGATAACCCTCGGCTTCTATGGCAACTATGCCGGCTCCAACTGGCTCGGCATAGAGAAGTTTGCCGAGCTGTACAAGGCTCCGCTCGCCGATGCCAAGATAGAGAGCGTGGACGTGTTCTTCGCATCCAACACCACAGTAGACCCCGAGGCCGACATCACCCTGACCATCAACGCCGTGGGTGCTGACGGCAACCCGGGTGAGGAACTTGGCTCTGCATCGCTGAAACTCAAGGACTTGAAGTATGATGACGTGGAGACCCTGCCCACGAAGTTCACCCTCAACAAGGCCGTGGTGCTGAAGAAGGGCACTCCTTTCTTCGTAGTGGTGGGCCCGATGCCCCATAAGGACTCTGACGTGTCGCCATACTCTGACGACATAGCCATATTCTGCGTGCGCAACACCGATACCGACAAGCACACCGTATGGCAGTATCAGGAGGACGAGGACGACAACTACCATGGCCTGGGTACTTACAGCTGGGTGAGAAACGTAGACGAGTCTGTGTCTATGGCCATAGCTCCCATCGTAGACTATGAGGACGTGCCGACAGCCATCAGCACCCCGTCGGCCGCAGCTACTGCCACTGCTGAGGTGGCCGCCGTGTACACTCTCGACGGCAAGCAGGTAGGCACACCGCAGACCAACGGCATATACATCGTGCGCTACACCGACGGCACGAGCCGCAAGGTGATGTGGAAGTAGGCGGTACACGCCCATTACAAAGCAAAGAGGAGACATTCGGCATGCGTTGCCGAGTGTCTCCTCTTTCGCGTTATGGTAGTATGATGAACGGTGTCTTATAGCGTTGTGGCCAGCATCTTATAGAGCGTAGTCCTGTGTCGTGGCATACGTGCCACGGTGTATGGCTCCGTGTGGTCAGCGTGACGGCTCGGAGAACACCATGCGCTCTGGGCAGTGGTTGCTCATGCGTGCCTGTTCCTCGGGAGTGAATCGGTGCAGCCGTGGGTAGTTGTGGCGCAGGAACCCCTCAAGGTCGTGCGGCACCGTGACGGTGAGCGGGCCGAAGCGCACGCTTTGCAGATGCGCTAAGGCCGATGCCTCCACATGGTCGGTAGACGTGGCTATGTTGTTGTAGTAGCGCGTGCGGTAACCGTTGAATGCCGTCTGCGCCGCCACCATGAGGCGGTATATGGCGCGTTTGCTGAGCAGGGTGTCTACTATGCGGTTGAGCAGACACGGTATGAAACCGCGTCCCGACGGCTCTGGGTTGGCACAGCGGCCGCAGTGCCGCCACAGCCATATCTCCTTGCCGAGCAGACAGCACTTCAGGAAGTTGACCACTCCCTGCTGCATGCGGCGCAGCAAGGCGTTGTCGGGCATGCGGTCGAAGGGCAGCACGTCTATGAATATGCCCTGGTGCATGTCTATGTCCTTGAAGAGCGACTCCGTGAACACGGTGCCGTCCTTGCGCACCTTGGCGAAATAGTATGGCGTATGGGGGTCGGTGTGCTGCCACGACAGGAAGTAGCCCTGCCGGAGCTTGGCCGGAGCTATGCGCAGGAAGCGTTCGTATGCGTCGCGTGTCATCCCTATGTCCACGTCATCGTCCCACGGTAGTATGGCGTTGTCGTAGAGTGCGCCTATCGCCGTGCCGCCTATGAGGAAGTAGGGTATGCCGTTCTCGCGGCACACACGCACCGTCTCGCCGAGGATGTCGTACAGTTCGGCGTGCAGCCGCCGCAGTTCGTCAGGAGTATATTTGCGTCTCATAATCGTTGTATTGTCTGTATGGTTTGATTGGCGGTGTGCCACAGCGTCCTGTCAGTGGTCAGCGATGGAGCAGTTTGCCGCGCACGAAGGCCACGCACTCGCTGAGTATGGCCAC
>JALFIM010000156.1 GCA_022775985.1 Prevotella sp. | reverse complement strand
GTCCTTCACTATGCTCCACTTCTTGCCCTTGAGCTTGAGCTGCACCATGGCGGTGCGGCGCGGCTGCACGTTGTCGTTGGCATCGTGGGTGTGGAACACATACTGCCAGTTGCCGTCGGCATCGCGGAAGAGGTCGCCATGGCCCGTGCCGTTGATGCCGAAGTCGGAGCGTGAGAACAGGGGCTTGCCCTGCTTCTTCCACGGGCCGAGCGGCGACTTGGCCGTGGCGTAGCCCACGGCATAGTCGGGGTTGCGGTAGTCGTTGCAGGAGAAGAACAGGAAGTACGTGTCGCCGTCCTTCACCACGGTGGGGCCCTCGCATACGCTCCACTCGCTCTTGGCGGTGTTCTCCCAACCCTTCTCCGCCGACACGCAGAGACGCGTCTGCTGCTCGTCCACGGCCGTGAGGTCGTCGTTGAGCGGAGCCACGTATATCTTGTTGCCCCTGTCGAGGCGCACGTGGTAGAGATAAGCCTTGCCGTCGGTGTCGAAGAACACGAATGGGTCTATCTCGTTGAGCGGAGCCGGCAGGTATGCCACGCTCTTCTGCGTGAATGGGCCTGTCGGCGCATCGCTCACGGCGAATGCTATGTGCTCGTTGGCGGTGTATGCCATGACGTACTTGCCGCCGTGCTTGAACACCTGCGGAGCCCAGAATCCCTTGCTGCCGTATGTGTCGCGCGTGTTGCCGCGCAGGGCGTAGCCGTCGTCATAGCCCACGGGGCCGCTCCAGTGGTGCAGGTCTGTGGACGTGTACGCCCAGAAGCCGTCGCTTATGGGGCCTGTGCCGTAGAGATAGTACTTGCCGTCCTCTACATACACCGTGGGGTCGGCGAGCCTTATCTGCCCGAACGTGGGCCGCGGCATCTCCGCAGCAGGAGAGTCGCCCTCCACGTATGGCCACCCATCGCGCCAGTCTATGCGGCAGAGCCATGTCACGCGGCCGTCGGCGGGCTCGCTGCGCTTGAATCCGTGCATGAGCATCCAGTCGCGTCCCATGTCGTCGGTCACTATCTCGGCGTCGTGTCCCGGGCCTATCACTATGTCGTTGCGGTGAACCACCTCCTCGAAGTGGTCGTTGGCGCAGCTGCGTCCCTTCTTGTCAACGTACGGGCCGAACAGGCTCTCGGAGCGTCCCACGGTCACACGGTAGGTGCTCCGCTCCCCGTCGCAGCACGATCCGGCCGAGCCGAAGAGGTAGTAGTACTTGCCGCGCTTGTGTATGTACGTGCCCTCCATGTAGTTGCCGGCTATGCGGCGCGGCTCCTCGCCCATCTTCACCTTCAGTCCGTCGGCGGTGAGTTCCAGGCCGTATATGCCGTGGAAGCTGCCCCAGAACAGGTAGTTGCGTCCGCCCTCGTTGATGTAGAAGGGGTCTATGCTGTTGCGCACGCCTATCTCGCGGCTTATGAACAGCGGGCCGTGGTCGGTGAACGGCCCCTCGGGTCTGTCGGCCGTGGCCACTCCTATGCCGCAGTCCCACTCTCCGCCCCATACCGACTTGGAGTAGTACAGCACGTACTTGTCGCCTATCTTGTTGATGTCGGGAGCCCAGATGGCTCCGCGCGGATTCCATTTAGGACGCGTCTGGTCGGTGAATGCCGTACCCACGAACGTCCAGTCCACGAGGTCTGCCGAGCGGTATATGGGCAGGTTGTGCTTGTCCTCGGTGGCGTAGAGGTAGAAGTAGCCGTCGTCGGCGCGTATCACCGTGGGGTCGGGCAGACTGCGGTCTATGACGGGGTTCTTGAAGGTGGCGGGCTTGTCCTGTGCCGCCGCCGTGAGTGTGCTGGCGGCGAGCAGCAGTGCCGCTGCTATTGTCTTGATTCTCATGATAGTATAGTATTTCGTTATGCAGGTGCGTCTCCTCCGCCGCGCGTGCGTGGCGGAGGAGCGCATCATTATTTCTTCTTCGTGAGGAAGTCACTGGTGCGGTGGGGTGAGTACAGCTCCCAGAGCGACGCCACGGTCCATCCCGGTGCGAATATGTCGTTATAGAAGCCCTTGCCGTTGCGGCCGTAGTCCCATGCGGTGTGCTGCACCACCTCGGGATAGTAGCCGGGCAGAGCCACTCCGCAGAGGTGTCCCTCGGTGGGGAGCAGCTGGCACAGCGATGAGTATATCACGTTGTACATCTGCACGAAACGCTTGTCGCCGCCGTTCTCGCCGAGCCACTTCACGATGTGCGGCAGCTCAAACACGAACACGTCTATGTGGTTGTTCTCCACCGACACGTTGCCCCATCCGCGCGTTTTCAGCCCGAGGTCGCCGAGCATCTGTCCCTGTGCGAACGGTATGTCCCACATGTAGTACCACGACAGCGCGAAGTAAGCGGCCTTGCGGCACAGCTCTGTGTAGTGCTGGCTCTCCTTGCCCTTGGTTGTCATGGCGAGGTAGTATGTGGCGGTGACGGCGCTTATGGCCGCCTCCTTGTCCTCGCAGTTGGCATCGAGGGTAGACGAGAAGTAGTCGCTCTTTGATATGATGTTCTTCTCAAGGTAGTCTACGGTGCGCTTGGCGGCGGCGAGATACCGCTTGTCGCCGAAGTACTTGTAGCCCATGACGAGCGTAGACGTGGCCGAGGGCGTGCTGCCGCCGCTGCCGTCTATGTCGGTGCCGTCGTCATGGAACTTGCGTGCGTAGCTGCCGTCGGGCTTGAGCAGCGACACGAAGTTGTCGAGCATCGTGCGTACGCGCTTCTCCCACTCCTTGTGTGCGCGGCCGTGCTGCTTCTCGTAGTTGAGGTAGTGGAGCACGGCATATACAGCCTCCGACTGCTGGCGTATGGAGTGCGTCACGTCCTTGCTGGCCGGCATGCCGCGGTCGAGGTGCGCGTCGTCGAAGAAGTAGCCCTTCTCCGTGATGCCGTGCTTGAGGAACGAGTCGAAGATGGCGTTGCCCATCTTCACGAGGTCGGGCTGCTGGTGCTGCTCGCCGTACTCCAGGGCGTTGAAGGCGTTGAGCAGCACGCGTCCGCAGAATCCCAGCTGCACCTGGTCGCAGGGCTTGCAGTCGTCCACGCGCAGGGTGATGCCTGAGTTGTACTTGAGCGCGTACTTGTCCACATACGAGCGGCGGAAGTACTCGGTGAGCTGCGCCTTCATCTGGTCGGCGGTGTAGGCGGCCTGGAGGGGCTGCGCGTTGAGCCTGTCGAAGCAGTAGTCCCACGTCTTGCTCACGAACTCTCCGTAGTCGGCGGCCTTAGCCTTGTGCAGCCTCCATGTGAGCGTCTTGGTCTCGCCCTTCTCCATCTTGGCGAACGCCGTGATGCTCGGTGCGAGGTAGAGCTTGCGGATGTAGCGGCGCGGAGTCTCCATGTAGGGGTATCCGAAGGTGAGCAGCGTGCTGGCTCCCTCGTTGTCGAAGCCGAGGTATCCCACCGACGTGTTGCCCGAGAGTATCACCTCGCCCTCGTTGTGTGTGGTGAGCGCGTCAGCGCACTCGGTGTTCTGGCGCAGCACCGTCATGTATTCGCCTGTGGCGGTGTCGTAGGCTCCGCTCAGGGGCGACGACAGGCGGTCCTCACGGAAGTTCCAGCTCTTCGATGAGTGGAACGACGGAGCCTCCTTGGGGCTGCGCATGTTGCGGTGGTACCAGAATCCCGGCAGGTAGAACTCGCAGTCGGCCGACTTGAAGCCTGTGGCGGCCTCGGCCTGGAAGTTGACGTACACGCGGCTGTCGGCCTTGAGCGTTATGCTCACCACCTCATCATCGCCGTCGGCCGTCACGGTCTGCGTGATGCCCACGGGCAGGGCCTTGTCGGCCACGAGCTTGCCTCCGCGCTCGGTGAGGGCGTAGCTTACGGCAGCGTTGCCGGGAGACTTGAGACTGATGCGTGCCTTGATGTCGGCACCCGATGCGCTGACTGCCACGAGGGCTGCCGCGCCTAAAAACAAAGTGAATAGTCTGTTCATATTGGATTGTTGTTGAGTTATTTTGTTGTAAGGGTAATGCAAGTGCGAGCGCAGTGGAGCTTGCTCCGACTGCCGAGCCGCCGCTTACACTATGTAAGGATAGGGTAAGTGCGAGGGCAGCGGAGCTTGCTCCTGTTGCCTTGTCGCGACATATCTAAGTGCAAAAATACGAAAAAAAAGCTATAAGTAGGTAATCAAAATTGTTTTTATGCCAAGAATTAGAAAAACAACGTTCGGTGGTCAAGGAGAAAACCAATTAGAGGAATGCCTTTTTCTTTGGTTTTATTAAGAAAATTATAGAGGTATGTAAAATGCAGATAATGTGGACTGAAAGTCAAATAAGCACATGGCTCAGGAACATTCGGCTTTACCACTTGCCTAATCAAGAACGCCATGAGTAAGCTGCTATCAAACACCAATGCGCCTTATTAAGTGCAAAAGCACTGATTGTCAATGATTTTGTGCTTTTAGGACATATTGTTTCATTCGGCAAGTTTACCCCATTGTAGTTCTACTCCACAGGGGGCGCACGCTTAAATCCTTATTTGTCGTTGTAGTGGCCGCCAACTTCAAGAATAACGACGATAATCTTTTCTTCGTAAATGTTGTACAAAATTCTATCGTGTGCCGTAAGGTGTCGCGAATATGTGATGCCGTCGCGTCCTTTCAATGCTTCGGGGTGGCCTGTTCCCGTTGTCGGGTGCTCCAGTAGTTCAAGATATATTTTTTTGAATTTCTTGAGCATTTGGGGGCGTGATTTCTTCCACTTAGCCAAAACCTCCCCGACTTCTTTTTCGATTCTGATTTTGTAGCTCATAGGCTTGCAAAATATTTGTCGATGTCCTCGGGTGTGGTTAATTCGGTATAGTTGCCGGCTTTCACAGAGGCTAAAGCGCGGTCTATTTTCGCCTGTAGCTCCGGCGTGATTGTCATTTCGTCATCCTCCACCGGTACGAGTGTATAGGCTTTTTTGTTTCCTCTGCGTATAATGACACGTTCGCCGCTGTCGGCGAGGTCGAACAAATGCGCCTGACGGCTTCTGAAGTCGCGGGCGGTAAAAGTCAAAACTCTCATAATATTATGTTTTTTGCAAAAATAGACATTTCCAACGACACGGCAAAGGAAATGTGTAATATTTTGTGTACACATTTATTTCATCTTTTTATTCCGTCATTTGAGATTCTTTATGGGCCGTTAGTCGGGAATGAATTCCCACTCTGGCCGCACGCCCTTGCGATATGGGCCATTTCACGCTGCGAAACGGGCCGTTTCGCAGCACGATTCGGCCCATTTCGGACGATAAAACAGGCTGTTTCGCAACGTGCTGTGCGCCAGTGCGTTGTGCTGTACGGTGAGGACGCGCCGCCACAAGGGGCGCAAGACGAAAAAAGGGCGGTCAATGCCGCCCCAAAGAATTTAAAATCTTGGCAATCTATCATCCATACCCGGCCTCACGGTCTGACATGGATTTGCCTAATAAAACCCTTCATTTAAAAATACAGTTCTTACGCATTAATCACAATGCCTGGAACCGAACTATGACTTATCTGAATGTACTGTTACTGTCGTAGTAGCCACGCGGCACCGCCGCATGGTATGTGGCACACACGCGCCAGTGGCCTATGTGCCTACGGCCGCGTAATGCGTATTGCACAGTCACACCGCGCCGTGGCGTGTGATGCTGTGGTATGGTGAATGTATGTTATTGTCGTGTTTTTATCGGTAGTATGCTGTGCCCTATCCATGGGCCCCGCTCCGGCCCGGCGTATCTTTTACAAAGGTAGTATAAATTGGCGAAATGAGCAATATCGCGGCCGTATTATTTGGAATAATTAACAGACTTGCACGCGCGTATCAGGCGGCACGTAGCTCCCACTCCGAGCAGCCGCAGCAGCACACCCTTGACGATATACTGCTTAGGCAGGTGCAGCACCTGTACGCGCCGCATGCCGAGCTGCGGGCGGCACGCACACATCATGCAGCACTGTATCTGTATGTTGAGCACGTGCATGTAGTAGCGGTCGGCGGCGCGGCGCATGCGCCTGTCGTGCGGTGCGGCTGCGTCGGCACGCGCGAGCATGCCGTCGGCCACGGCCAGATGCGCGTCGAGGAGGCTCGTCATGTCGCTGCCCGTGGCCGTGGCGGTGATGCCCTGCGCGTTGAGGCGGTAGTAGTAGCGGCCGCGTGGCGTGGTGCATACGCGGCGGCAGAGGCGCAGCAGCCGCGGCAGCAGCTCCATGTCCTCGAACACGCGGCCCTCGGCGAAGCGCAGCGTGGCGAACAGCCGTCGGCGGAACGCCTTGTTGCAGGCGTAGGAGTGCTCGTAGGCACGGCCCATGAACCAGTAGCGGCTCATGTCGTCGTACACCGTGCGGCGCGGCATGAATATGTCGTGGGCGCGGCCGTCGGCCACGCGCGTGACGGCAAACTCCACCATGTCGCACGCTTCGTCGGCGAGCAGCACGGCGGTGACGGCCTCCACGGTGTCGGGACTTATGGTGTCATCGGAGTCTACGAACATCAGGCAGTCGCCCCGTGCCGCCTCTATGCCCGAGTTGCGTGCCGCGCTCAGTCCGCCGTTGGGGCGGTGTATCACGCGCACGCGGTTGTCGCGGCGTGCCCACTCGTCGCACAAGGCTGGTGAGCCGTCGGTAGAACCGTCGTCGACGAGCACCACCTCTATGTCCGTGGCGGTCTGGGCGAGGACGCTCGCCACGCACTCGCCGAGGGTGGCAGAGGTGTTGTACACAGGTATGATGATGCTTGTTGTCATAGGATGCTTGTGGTAGTGGTGTGGTGCGGTGGCCGCTCACTCACGCGTGAGGCCCCATGTCATGACGCTCACGCGCGTGCCGCCGGCAGTGTGCAGGCACTCGGCACAGGCGCATGCCGTGGCCCCTGTGGTGAGCACGTCGTCGATGAGGAGCACGTGGCGGCCCGCTACGTCGTGCGGCCGCAGCAGGTGGAAAGCCCCCTGCACGTTGTCCTGCCGCCGCTCGCGGCCGAGTGCCGTCTGGCTGTCGGCGAACCTCGTGCGGCTCATTATGTCCGTGCGCACTGGCAGATGGCACTCCGAGGCCACGCCGCGGGCTATGAGCTCGCTCTGGTTGTAGCCCCTCTGCCGCTCACGCTGGGGTGTCAGCGGCACGGGTATGATGAGGTCTATGCCGTCGAACAGTCCGTGGCGTGCGCCGTCGTGTCCCATGAGGCGGCCCATCCACGTGCCTATCTCGGGGCAGCAGCGGTACTTCAGGTCGTACACGGGCGTGGCATGTGTGGAGTGAGGCGTGTGCCACGTGAGGGCGGAGCACCTCTCCACAGGCGTGCGCAGCCACAGGCGGCGTGTCATCTCGTTGTCGTATGGCGAGCTGCTGAAGCCCGTGAGCGGCATGCTGCTCATGCACCCTGCGCACAGCATGTGCCGCCGGCCGGGCGTGCGGTGGCCGCACTCGTGGCAGCGTGCGGTGCGCAGCGATGCCGCGAGGTCTGCCCTCATGCGCTGGAGCAGCGTGCGGAGACGCGTGTCAGAAGTCGGGGTCGGGGTCATGGCAGGTGTCATCGGAACCGAGACAGCGGCTCACGAGGTGCATGTCGAAGCCGCGGCCCAGGGCGAAGGCCATGAGCTTGCGGCGGCGCTCGTAGCCGTCGGCGCAGCGCAGCGACTTGTCCTTGGCCCTGAGCAGCGGCCGCAGCACATCGAGGTAGTCGTCATCAGTCACCTCGGCGAGGGCGGCCTGCACGGTGGCGCGGTCGGTGCCGTAGGCGGCGAGGGCGGCTTCTATCTTGCGCCGTCCCCACTTGTTGAACTTCAGCTTGTCCTTGACGAAGAGGCGGCAGAACCGCTCGTCGTCTACGTACTTGTGGGCCACCAGATAGTCTATGACGCGCTGCTGCGCCTCCTCGTCCATTCTCCACTGGCGCATGCGGCCGCGCATCTGCCCGCGGCAGTGCTCGCGGCGTGCGCAGTCGGCGGCGAGGCGGCGCAGGGCCTCCTCCTCGGTCATCTCTTTCTTGTACATGTGGTGGTAATGTGGGTGTCTGTGGCCGGAGGGGTGATGTCCGGCCGCGTTGTGGGTCAGTCTGCCAGGCAGAAGTCAAGGTCGCGCTCTATGGCCTCGCGGTCCATGTCCTGGCCTATGAACACGAGTTTCTGCATGCGGTCGCCGTAGGTCTCGTCCCAGTCGCGCTGCGCCTTCGGGTTCTGCGCGAGGAAGCTCTTGAGCTCGTCGGCGGGCATGGTGGCGTACCACTGCCCTGCGTTGCGGAGCGACACCTGCTTGCCGGCCTGCTCGAACACGTAGCAGATGTCGGCCTCGTCCTTGAACCACGACAGGCCCTTGCAGCGTATCACGCTCTTGGGCCACTTCTTGGTGACGAGGTAGTCGAACTTGTTCATGTCGAAGGGCTTGCGGCGGCAGTACACGAACGTGCCTATGCCGTACTCCAGGGCCTCGCCCTCGTCCTCGTTCTCGAGGTCGTCCTCGTCGCCCTCCACGGCCTCTATCCAGCGTGCCGAGGTGGCCACCTTCTCGAAGTCGAAGAGGTGCGTGTTGAGAATGCGGTCGAGATTGATGTCGCCGTAGTCGCAGTCTATGATCTCGGCGTGCGGCTGCAGCGTGTGCAGTATGCCGCGTATGCGTGCCAGCTCCTCGGGAGATACCTCCGATGCCTTGTTGAGCAGTATGATGTTGCAGAACTCCACCTGCTGTATGACGAGGCTCGCCAGGTCGTCCTCGTCGAGGTCCTGGCGCATGAGGTCGTTGCCCTCGGCAAACTCATCGCGCAGGCGCAGCGCGTCGCACACCGTTACTATGGAGTCGAGACGTGCGCGTCCGTCCTTCGCCATGTCGGGGTACATCTGCGGATACACGCTTATGGTCTGCGCTATGGGCGCGGGCTCGCATATGCCGCTGGCCTCTATCACTATGTAGTCAAAGCGTCCCTCGGACACGAGGTCGCTGAGCTGCTTCACGAGGTCCATCTTCAGCGTGCAGCATATACAGCCGTTCTGCAGCGGCACGAGGCTGTCGTCGCCCTCGCCCACGATGCCGCCCTGCTGTATGAGGTTGGCGTCTATGTTCACCTCGCCTATGTCGTTGACGATGACGGCGAACTTTATGCCTTTCTCATTGGCCAGTATGCGGTTGAGCAATGTGGTCTTTCCGCTTCCGAGATAGCCGGTAAGCAGAAGGACGGGAGTATCCTTTGTGTTCATATATGTATGTGTTTTGTTGATTTATACGTGTGGTGTGGGGGCATGCCCCCGTCCGTGACGTTGCAAAAAGCGTGCCATACGGCTCCGCCATGTGGCCCAAAATTCCGCCTGTACTGTGGGGAATAGTATTAGTAAGAGGGAAAATCCTGCAATTCTCTGATTCTTGACATAAAAATGTTTTTGATTATTAAGCTAACTCAGATTTTTAGATTAACTTTGCAGAAAGTTAAATTCCACATAATATATCAGATATGATTCTTTTCTTCAGGACTCCCCAGCAGAGCGTGATAGCCACAGACGTAGACCATCAGCTCAATCAGGACGAAATCAAAGAGTTGTGCTGGCTCTTCGGCGAAGCAGTGCCCGTAGAGACCGACAGCATCGAAGGATTCTTCGTAGGACCGCGCCGTGAGATGGTGACACCATGGAGTACAAATGCCGTAGAGATTACACAGAACATGAATCTCCACGGCATTTCGCGTATAGAGGAATACTTCCCCGTGAGCTCCAAGGATGCCGAACACGACCCCATGCTCCAGCGCATGTACGACGGTCTGGACCAGACAGTGTTCACCGTCAACCACCAGCCAGAGCCCATAAAGCACGTAGAGAACCTCGAGGAGTATAACGAGCAGGAGGGCCTCGCCCTCTCGCCTGAGGAGATAGAGTACCTCCACAACGTGGAGAAGCAGGTGGGCCGCCCCCTTACCGACAGCGAGATATTCGGATTCGCGCAGATCAACTCCGAGCACTGCCGCCACAAGATATTCGGCGGCACCTTCATCATAGACGGCAAGGAGATGGAGTCGTCGCTCTTCCAGATGATAAAGAAAACCACCAAGGAGAATCCCAACCGCATACTCTCGGCCTACAAGGACAACGTGGCCTTCGCACAAGGCCCCGTGGTGGAGCAGTTCGCACCGCAGGACCAGTCTACGAGCGACTGGTTCAGGGTGAAAGACATAGAGAGCGTCATATCGCTCAAGGCCGAGACGCACAACTTCCCCACCACCGTGGAGCCGTTCAACGGCGCAGCCACGGGCACAGGCGGCGAGATACGCGACCGTATGGGCGGCGGCACAGGCTCATGGCCCATCGCGGGCACGGCCGTGTACATGACAGCCTATCCGCGTCTTGACGACTCGGCCGACGGCATCAGCGGCGACGTGAAGCGCGACTGGGAGGACATCATGCCCGTGCGCAAGTGGCTGTACCAGACTCCCGAGCAGATACTCATCAAGGCTTCCAACGGCGCCAGCGACTTCGGCAACAAGTTCGGACAGCCGCTCATCTGCGGCTCGGTGCTCACCTTCGAGCACCAGGAGGGCGCGGAGAAGTACGCCTACGACAAGGTCATCATGCTGGCCGGCGGCGTGGGCTACGGCACCAAGCGCGACTGCCTGAAGAAGGAGCCCCAGAAGGGCAACAAGGTAGTGGTGGTAGGCGGCGACAACTACCGCATAGGTCTGGGCGGCGGCTCCGTGTCGTCGGTAGACACGGGCCGTTACAGCAACGGCATAGAGCTCAACGCCGTGCAGCGTGCCAACCCCGAGATGCAGAAGCGTGCCTACAATCTGGTGCGTGCGCTGTGCGAGGAGGACGTGAACCCAGTGGTGAGCATACACGACCACGGCTCGGCAGGACACCTCAACTGCCTCTCGGAGCTCGTGGAGGAGTGCGGCGGCGAGATAGACATGACCAAGCTGCCCATCGGTGACAAGACCCTCTCGGCCAAGGAAATCATTGCCAACGAGAGCCAGGAGCGCATGGGCTTGCTCATCGATGAGAAGCACATAGAGCACGTGCGCCGCATAGCCGAGCGCGAACGCGCACCGCTGTACGTGGTGGGCGGCGACAACTACCGCATCGGCCTCGGAGGCGGCTCCGTCAGCTCTGTTGACACGGGACGCTACTCCAGCGGCATCGAGCTGAACGCCGTGCAGCGCGCCAACCCCGAAATGCAGAAGCGCGCCAACAACCT
>JALFIM010000135.1 GCA_022775985.1 Prevotella sp. | reverse complement strand
CAATATGAAAGGGAAATAACGGAATTACTAATTAAATGCTACATGTAATGGGAATCGTAAATCACCAGTCTCTGCCGTCACAGGCTCAGACGCAGGCAAAAGGACTGTACGATGCCGCCCACGAGCACGACGCTTGCGGCGTAGGCATGGTAGTGAACATACACGGCAACAAGAGCCATGAGCTCGTGGACAACGCCCTCAAGGTGCTTGAGAACATGCGCCACCGTGGAGCCGAGGGAGCTGACGGACGCACCGGCGACGGCGCGGGCATCATGCTCCAAATACCTCATGAGTTCATCCTGCTGCAGGGAATACCCGTCCCCGAGAAGGGCAAGTACGGCACGGGACTCGTGTTCCTGCCCAAGGACCCCGTGCGCCAGCAGCGCATACTCAGCATCATGATAGAGGAGATAGAGCGTGAGGGTCTGCAGCTCATGCACCTGCGCAACGTGCCCACCAACCCCTCGTGCCTCGGCGAGGCCGCCCTGAGCACCGAACCCGACATCAAGCAGATGTTCATAACGGGTGTCACCGACGACCACGTACCCACATTCGAGCGTACATTATATATTATAAGGAAGAAGATAGAGCGGCGCGTCAGCGACCCCGACTTCTACGTCTGCTCGCTGTCGAGCAAGAACATCGTGTACAAGGGCATGCTCTCGAGCATGCAGGTGCGCCAGTACTTCCCCGACCTCACCAACAACTACTTCACGTCGGGCCTGGCGCTCGTACACTCGCGCTTCTCCACCAATACGTTCCCCACATGGAGCCTGGCACAGCCGTTCCGACTCCTGGCACACAACGGCGAGATAAACACCATACGCGGCAACCGCTCTTGGATGAAGGCACGCGAGAGCGTGCTCTCGAGCGACACGCTGGGCGACATCCGCGACATATCGCCCATCATACAGCCGGGCATGTCCGACTCCGCATCGCTCGACAACGTGTTCGAGTTCTTCGTGATGAGCGGGCTGTCGCTGCCGCATGCCATGGCCATAATGGTGCCCGAGAGCTTCAACGACAAGAACCCCATACCCGAGGATCTCAAGGCGTTCTACGAGTACCACTCCATACTCATGGAGCCGTGGGACGGCCCCGCAGCCCTGCTCTTCAGCGACGGACGCTACGCCGGCGGCATGCTCGACCGCAACGGACTGCGGCCGGCACGCTACACCATCACCAAGAACGACATGATGGTGGTGGCCTCGGAGGTGGGAGTCATGGACTTCGACCCCACGGAGATAGCCGAGAAGGGCCGCCTCCAGCCCGGCAAGATACTGCTCATAGACACTCAGGAGGGCAAGATATACTACGACGGCGAGATAAAGGACCGCCTGGCCAAGGCCCATCCCTACCGCCAGTGGCTCTCCACCAACCGCATACAGCTCGAGAAACTGCACTCAGGGCGCAAGGTGCAGAACAGCATCCCCGACCTGCTGCGCCACGAGATAGAGTTCGGCTTCGGCGAGGAGGACGTAGACGGCACCATCGTGCCGATGAGCACCAAGGGGCAGGAGCCCACGGCCTCCATGGGCAACGACACGCCCCTGGCCGTGCTCTCCGACCGCCCGCAGATATTCTTCAACTACTTCCGCCAGCAGTTCGCGCAGGTCACCAACCCTGCCATCGACTCCATACGCGAGAATCTGGTGATGTCGCTCAGCGAGTACAGAGGCCGCGTGGGCACAGGCATCCTCACTCCCGACGAGACCAACTGCAAGATGGTGCGCCTGCCGCACCCCATACTCACCAACACACAGCTCGACATACTCTGCAACATACGCTACAAGGGCTTCAACACCGTGAAGCTGCCCATCGTATTCGAGTGCGCCAAGGGCGAGGAAGGGCTGCGCGAGGCCCTCGATGACCTGTGCAAGCAGGCGGAGCGCAGCGTGGATGACGGCTACAACTACATCATACTCACCGACCGCGACATCGACCGCGACCACGCGGCCATACCGTCGCTGCTCGCCGTCAGCGCCGTACACCACTACCTCATATCCGTGGGCAAGCGCGTGCAGACGGCCCTAATCGTGGAGAGCGGCGAGATACGCGAGGTGATGCACGCCGCGCTGCTGCTCGGCTACGGCGCGTCGGCACTCTGCCCGTACCTCACCTACGCCATACTCGACGACCTCGTGAAGCGCGGCAAGATACAGGAGAACTACGAGACTGCCGAGGCCAACTACATCAAGGCGGTGAAGAAGGGACTCTTCAAGATTATGGCCAAGATGGGCATCAGCACCATACGCTCCTACCGCGGCGCCAAGATATTCGAGAGCATCGGCCTGAGCGAGAGCCTCCTGAAGGCTTACTTCGGCACCGACATAAGCACCGTGGGCGGCATTGGCCTCGAGACCATAGCGCATGATGCCATAGCACTGCACGACAAGGCGTTCGCCGATGACATACATACAGACTTCCTGCCCAACATGGGACAATTCCACTGGCGGCGCGACGGCATACGCCACGCCTGGAACCCTGAGACCATAGCCAAGCTGCAACTGGCCACACGCACGGGCGACTACGCCAAGTTCAAGGAGTTCACACACCTCGCCGACGACAAGGACGAGCCCATATTCCTGCGCGACTTCCTCGACTTCCGCCGCTCACCCATCGACATCAGCGAGGTGGAGCCCGTGGAGAGCATCGTGAAGCACTTCGTGACGGGAGCCATGTCGTTCGGAGCTCTCTCCAAGGAGGCCCACGAGGCACTGGCACTGGCCATGAACAAGCTCGGCGCACGCAGCAACACGGGCGAGGGAGGCGAGGACAGCGAGCGCTTCCACGCCACCGTCGACGGCATATCGCTGAGCAGCAAGACCAAGCAGGTGGCATCGGGACGCTTCGGCGTGACCACGGAGTATCTCGTCAACGCCGAGGAGATACAGATTAAGGTGGCACAGGGTGCGAAGCCGGGCGAGGGCGGCCAGCTGCCAGGATTCAAGGTCAACGAGATCATTGCCAAGACCCGTCACTCCATACCCGGCATCTCGCTCATATCGCCGCCGCCACACCACGACATCTACTCCATAGAGGACTTGGCGCAGCTCATCTTCGACCTCAAGAACGTCAACCCCAAGGCTGCCATCAGCGTGAAGCTCGTGGCGGAGAGCGGCGTGGGCACCATAGCCGCCGGCGTGGCCAAGGCCAAGGGCGACCTCATAGTAATATCGGGTGCCGAGGGCGGCACTGGCGCATCGCCGGCGTCGAGCATGCGCTTCGCGGGCATATCGCCAGAGATAGGTCTGAGCGAGACCCAGCAGACGCTCGTGAAGAACGGACTGCGCGGACAGGTGCGCCTGCAGGTGGACGGACAGCTCAAGACCGGCCGCGACGTGGTGCTCATGGCCCTGCTCGGAGCCGAGGAGTTCTCGTTCGGCACGGCACCGCTCATCGTGCTCGGATGCGTCATGATGCGCAAGTGCAACCTCAACACATGCCCCATGGGCGTGGCCACGCAGGACCCCAAGCTGCGTGCGCACTTCCGCGGACACTATCAGTACGTCATCAACTACTTCACGTTCCTGGCGCAGGAGGTGCGCGAGTACCTCGCCCAGATGGGTTTCCGCAGTCTCAACGACATCGTCGGCCACACCGAGCTCATCATACCACGGCATGAGCAGAGCGGCACCAAGGCATCGCTGCTCGACTTCCGCCGTATGCTGCACCGCGAGCAGGGCGACTGCACGCTCTACCACACCAAGGAGCAGAACCACGACCTCAGCGACGTGCTCGACCAGCAGCTCATACGCGGGGCGCAGCGTGCCATCACCGACGGCGACGAGGTGAACCTCGACTTCGCCATCAAGAACACCGACCGCGCCGTGGGAGCCATGCTCAGCGGCATGGTGGCATCGAAGTACGGCAACGACGGACTGCCCGACAAGACCATCAACGTGAGGTTCAAGGGCTCTGCCGGACAGAGCTTCGGCGCGTTCCTCACGCGCGGCATAGACTTCAAGCTCGAGGGCGAGACCAACGACTACTTCGCCAAGGGCCTCTCTGGCGGACGCGTGTCGATACTGCCGCCCATACGCTCCAATTTCGCCGCCGAGGACAACATCATAGCGGGCAACACCGGCCTGTACGGAGCCACCAGCGGCGAGCTGTACGTCAACGGCAAGGTGGGCGAGCGTTTCGGCGTGCGCAACTCCGGTGCCACGGCCGTGATAGAGGGAGCGGGCGACCACTGCTGCGAGTACATGACAGGCGGACGCGTGGTGGTGCTCGGCAAGACGGGCCGCAACTTCGCCGCCGGCATGTCTGGCGGCGTGGCATACGTGTGGGACAAGGACCACGACTTCGACTATTTCTGCAACATGGACATGGTGGAGATAAACCTCGTCGATGACACCGGCTACCGCAAGGAGCTGCATGAGCTCATCCGCCAGCACTACCTATACACAGGCTCCAAGCTCGCCCGCACCATGCTCGACGACTGGAACCGCTACGTGGAGGACTTCATCCAGGTGGTGCCGATAGAGTACAAGCGCGTGCTGCAGGAAGAGCAGGTGCGCAAG
>JALFIM010000123.1 GCA_022775985.1 Prevotella sp. | reverse complement strand
GGCACGAGTGCCTTCATCACCGCCCAGCCTATGAGATAGGCCACGGAGCAGCCGCTGAGTATCATGAAGTAGCCGGCCTCCTTGCCGTGGAAGCCGAGGAGCTGCGTGTCGGCGGCCTCCACATAGTCGAGCAGACGGCCGCTGCCTATGTTGATGAGGAACGAGCTTATGCCGCCAGCCATGCCGTTGAGCCCCGTGATGGTGGCCACGGTGCTGCGCGGGAAGAGGTCGCTGCCCACCGAGTAGAGGTTGGCCGACCACGACTGATGAGCCGCGCACACCACGCCTATGATTACTATGGTGAGCCAGCAGGAGTACTGCCCGAGGGGCTGCGCGGCGATGCCTATGAGCGGAAACACCGCGAACACGAGCATGGCACGCATGCGGCAGGTGTAGGCGTCAAGCCCCGTGCGGTTGATGATGAGCGTGGGCAGCTTGCCGCCGAAGAGCGACAGCATGCTTATGGCGTACAGCACGAAGATGAGCATCTGCGCCATGGGCGTGTCGGAGGTGTAGCCGTACACGTCGCTGATGTACGCCGGTGTCCAGAAGAGCAGGAACCACCACACGCCGTCGGTGAGGAACTTGCCGAGCACTATGGCCCATGTCTGCCGCTTGCGCAGGCACTCGGCGAACGGTATCTTGCGCCCCTCTTCGTCGGCCTGTGCCGAGGCAGCGGCATCGTCCTGGCGGATGTATGCCAGCTCCTGGGCGTTGACGCGCGGATTCTTGTCCACGGGCTTGTACACGAACACCCAGAAGCCCATCCACACGAAGCCTAAGGCACCCACTATGAGGAACGCCATCTCCCATCCGTTGCCCACGCCCACTGACTTGAAGAACCTCGCGAGCGACGGTATGCACAGCGGAGCCACGAGCGCACCCACCGTGGAGCCGGCGTTGAAGATAGAGGTGGCGAAGGCGCGGTCGCGCTTGGGGAAGTACTCGGCGGTGACTTTCACGGCCGAGGGGAAGTTGCCCGACTCGCCCACGGCGAGCACCACGCGTGCCGCTATGAAGAAGTACACGCTCACCATAGACACCATCGAGGCCACGTCGCCCGTGGCGCGGAGCATGCCTGCGGTGTCCGACAGGCCCACATAGTGCTCGGTGGCCCATCCGCACCCGGCGTGCAGACTGGCTCCCACCGACCAGATACCTATGGCCCAGAGGTAGCCTCGGCGCGTGCCGAGCCAGTCTACGAGTCGGCCAGAGAACACGTTGGCTATGGCATATACGAGGGCGAACACGCCGGCCACGTTGCCATAGTCGGTGTTTGTCCAGTGAAACTCGGGGGCGATAAAGTCCTTCCACGTGAGCGACAGCACCTGTCGGTCCATGAAGTTGACGGTGGTGGCGAGGAACAGCATGGCGCAGATGGTCCAACGGAAGTTGGTCATGCGCTGTTGGTTTTCGGTCATTGCAGTAAGGTTTGGTTAGGAATAAATGATAAGTAGGCTCAGAAGCCGAAATAGCTCTTGGCGTTGTAGTAGCACACGTCCTCCACCATCTGGCGGATACGCGGCATCTCGGAGGCGGGCATCTCGCCGTTCTCCACGTCGCGGCCTATGAGTGCGCACAGTATGCGGCGGAAGTACTCGTGGCGCGGATAGCTGAGAAACGAGCGCGAGTCAGTGAGCATGCCCACGAAACGGCTCAGAAGGCCCTGCATGGAGAGCTGGTTGAGCTGCTCCTCTATGCCGTACTTCTGGTCGAGAAACCACCATGCCGAGCCCCACTGCATCTTGCCGGGCACGGTGCCGTCCTGGAAGTTGCCCATCATGGTGGCCACCATGGCGTTGGCCGAGGGGTTGAGATTGTACACTATGGTGCGCGTGAGGCTGTGCTCGCTGTCGAGACGGCTGAAGAACCGCGCCATAGACTGCGCCGTGGCGCACTCGCCCATGGAGTCGAAGCCGCTGTCGGGGCCGAGCTGCGCCATCATGCGTGCGTTGTTGTTGCGCTGCGGGCCGAAGTGGAACTGCTGTGCCCAGCCGGCGCGTGCGTCCATCACGGCGAGGTCGTGGAGCAGTGCCGAGCGCAGCTTGTCGAGCTGGTGTGCGTCCACGTCGCGCCCTGCGAGCCAGCGGTCGAATATGCCGCTCACCTCGCTGTCGGTATAGTCGTCGGCATAGAAGCGGTCTATGCCGTGGTCGGACAGGCGGCAACCCATGCTCCCGAAGAAGTCATGGCGGCTCTGGAGGGCCTCCATGAGCGTGGCGTAGGAGTGTATGGCATGGCCGGATGCCTGCTCCAGGCGGCCTATATAGGCCATGTACTGCTCATGTGAGGTGAAGGCCATGACCTTGTCGGGCCGCCATGCCGGCAGCATGCGGGCGTCGCCGGGGCCGGGCTTGTAGCTCGCGTGCCACTCCAAGGTGTCTGCAGGGTCGTCGGTGGTGCATACCGTCTCCACGCGGTAGCGGCGCATGAGGCCGCGTGCGGAGAACTCGGGGCGGCGCAGCTTGTCGTTGCACTCGTCGAAGATGCCGCGTGCGGTGTCGGGACTGAGCGTGCGCTCTATGCCGAAGGCGGTCTTCAGCTCAAGGTGAGTCCAGTGATAGAGGGGGTTGCGCAGCAGATACGGCATGGTGGCGGCCCACTGCTCAAACTTCTCCCAGTCGGAGGCGGAGCCCGTGATGTAGTGCTCGTCCACGCCGTTGGCACGCATGGCACGCCACTTGTAGTGGTCGCCACCGAGCCACAGCTCCGTGATGGAGCGGAAGCGGTGGTCCTCGGCCACCTCGCGCGGGCACAGGTGGCAGTGGTAGTCTATGATGGGCATGGGAGCGGCGTGGCCGTGGTATAGCTCACGCGCGGTGGGGGTGTCGAGGAGGAAGTCGTCGGATAGGAACTGTATCATACTGTATGGATATGCTTATTGGGTATGTCGCTGCTGTTCTCGGCACACATGCCGTAGGCTATGCCCTGCTCCAGGCCGCGCAGTTCGGCGAGACCCTTCATGCGTCCGAGGCACGAGTAGCCGGGATTGGTGTGCTTGTGTATGTCGTCTATCATCTGGTGGCCGTGGTCGGGGCGCACGGGTATGCGCTCGCCGCGCTCCTGCTGCACGTCGAGCAGGGCACGCATCATGGCTGGCATGTCCACGTCGCCGTCGAAGAGCGTTGTCTCAAGGAAGTTGCCCTCGGCATCGGCATGCACGTTGCGCAGGTGTACGAAGTACACACGGCTGCCGAAGCGGCGCAGCATGGCCGGCAGATAGTCGCCGCCACGGCACGCGCCGAGACTGCCGGTGCACAGGCACAGGCCATTGCTGCGGTTGGGCACGGCATCGACGATGGCCTGGAAGTCGGCGGCGCGGCTCATGATGCGCGGCAGCCCGAGGATGGGCATGGGAGGGTCGTCGGGGTGTATGGCGAGGCGCACTCCTGCCTCGTCGGCCACGGGACACACGGCGCGGAGGAAGTATATGAGGTTGGCACGCAGGCGGTCGGCACCGATGCCGTCGTAGCGGTGCAGCTCATGGCGGAGCTGGTCGAGCGTGAACGACTCCTCGGAGCCCGGCAGCCCTGCTATGATGTTGCGCGTGAGCTGCTCGCGCTCCGCCTCGGTCATCTGTCCGAGACGCTCACGCGCCTTGGCCTTCTCGGCCTCGGTGTACTCGTCCCCGGCACCCTCGCGGCGCAGTATGTACAGGTCGAAGGCCACGTATGCGGCCCGCTCGAAGCGCAGAGCCAGCGAGCCGTCGGCCGTGCGGTAGGCGAGGTCGGTGCGGGTCCAGTCGAGCACGGGCATGAAGTTGTACGTCACCATGCGTATGCCGCACTCGCCGAGGTTGCGCAGCGACTGGCAGTAGTTGTCTATGTACTGTCTGAAGTGGCCCGTCTGCGTCTTGATGTGCTCATGCACGGGCACGCTCTCCACGCCGGCCCACGTCAGGCCGGCGGCCTCTATCTCGCGCTTGCGGAGCATTATCTCGTCCTTAGTCCACACCTCACCGTTGGGGATGTGGTGCAGGGCGGTAATCACGCCCGTGGCGCCTGTCTGCCGTATGTCGGCCAGCGATACGGGGTCGGCGGGCCCGTACCAGCGGAATGTCTGTTCGAAGAGTGTCATGTGATATGTATGTGTGATGTGTGTATGGCGGCATGCGGCCGTCAGATGGAGAACACGTTGAAGCCTCCGTCTACCACCGCCACCGTGCCGGTGACGAAGCGCGAGGCATCGCTGATGAGATACTGTATGGTGCCGCACAGCTCCTCGGGCTTGCCCATGCGCCCCATTGGGGTCTGGCGTATGATGTCGCGGCCGCGCTGCGTGAGCGACCCGTCGGGATTGGTGAGGAGCGCACGGTTCTGGTCGGTGAGGAAGAAGCCCGGGGCTATGGCGTTGACACGTATGGAGGGGCTGAACTTCAGCGCCACCTCCGTGGCCATGTATGCCGTGAAGTTGCTCACCCCGGCCTTGGCCACGCCGTAGCCGGCCACACGCGTGAGCGGACGGAACGCCGACATGGACGAGAAGTTGACTATGGTGCCCGCGCCCTGCGCCACCATGGGCTTGAGGAACACCTGCGTGGGCAGCACGGTGCCTATGAGGTTGAGGTTCATAACGTCGGCGAAGGCCTGTGGGTCGAGGTCGAAGAATGTGCTTGAAGGCGGTATCGTGGCCCCCGGGCGGTTGCCGCCGGCGGCGTTGAGCAGCGCGTCCACGCGGCCGTAGCGTGCGAGTATGGCCTCGCGGTTGGCCTCAAGCTGGCGTATGTCCATCACGTCGGTGGCGAGGAACATGGCGTCGCCGCCCTCACCGCGTATCTCCTCGGCGAGGGCCGTGCCCTTGGCCTCGTTGCGTGCGAGTATCACCACCTTGGCGCCCTGGCTGGCCAGATGGCGCATTATGGCACTGCCGAGCACGCCCGAGCCGCCTGTCATCACTACTACCTTGCCGTTGATGTCGAATAGATTGTTCATGATTGTGAGTCGTGTAAGTTGAGTTTAAATGTCGCTGATATGTGCGATTGCAGTACAAAATTACACAAAATAGACAAGAATGCCCTACAAAAAGCGCAAAATAACGCGCCGCCGCTGTGAAAAAGCCCGTCCACACCCGTCCATGCCACACCCCTGCGCGGCGGCATGCCACGGCCCATCAGCCCCACGCCCTCGACACAGCCGCGCAACGCACTGTACCTCAACGCGTTGCAAAACAGGCCATTTTACGCTGCGAAATGGGCCATAATGCAACGCTAAACGGGCCGTTTCAGAGCATGAAACGGCCCGTTTAGCATATCAGTCATGCAGACATACCATATCTTGATGACGGCCTCTGCCTCACATCACCCACTCCATCCAGTTCTGGGGCGTGACCACTGCCTTCTGCCTAACGTCGTATGCGGTGAGGAACGACGATGGGAACTGGGCGTTGGCACGCCGTGGATTCCACTTCATCTTAAACACGCTGAACTGCCCGTCGCTCTCCTCCACATAGTCAATCTCCTGCTGCTGCGTGGTGCGCCAGAAATAACTGTTGACGTAGCGGCCCGCATACTGGTTGGCCTTGATGCGCTCGCTGATGATGAAGTTCTCCCACAGTGCCCCTGTGTCCTGCCGCATAGACAGCGGCGCGAAGTTCTGAAGGATGGCGTTGCGTATGCCGTTGTCGTAGAAGTATATCTTCTTGCCCTTCTTCAGCTCCGTGCGCAGATTGCGGTTGAAGCCGTTGAGACGGAATATGATGTAGCACTTCTCAAGCAGGTCTATGTACTTCTCCACGGTCTTGTTGTCGGTGCCTACGGTCTGCGCGAGCTCGTTGTACGACACCTCGCTGCACACTTGCAGGGCTATGGCCGTGAGCAGCTTGCCGAGCAACGCCGGACGGCGCACGCTGTCGAGCGACAGCAAGTCCTTGTAGAGATAGCTGCCGGCAAGATTCATGAGCAGTTCACGGGCATCGTCGGCATGATTGAGTATGTCGGGGTACGAGCCATAGACAAGCCTCTGCTCCAGTGTCTGCCTCACAGCCAGCAAGCCCTGGCTCTGCATGAGCTCTGCCGTGGATATGGGATAGAGGTGGTACTCGTACTTGCGGCCCGTGAGCGGCTCGTTGAGACGGTTCTGCAGCTCAAACGATGACGAGCCTGTGACGAGCAACTGCACGTCGGGGAAATTGTCAGTGATGAGTTTCAGCGTCATGCCTATGTCCGCCACACGCTGCGCCTCGTCTATGACCACGATGCGGTTGTCGGCGATGAGCATGCGCAGACTGGCGGTGTTGGCGCCTGTAAGCAAGTCCCTCACCTCGGGGTCGTCGCAGTTGAGCTCAAGCACCTTGCCGCCCTGCTTCTCAAGTATCATCCTGAAAAGCGTGCTCTTGCCCACCTGACGCGCCCCTATCACTATTATGGCCTTGCCCGTGAACATGCGCTCCTCTATCGTTTTCTGCAATTGCCGTACTATCATAGCCTATATGTCTTACATTGTTTATGGTGGCAAAGATATACAAAAAATGCCCTAATCCCAAATTTCCATATAACTTTTGGGATTATAATCCTAAAAATCATACTCATTTTTGGGATTAGGGCATCAGTCGGGGCGTTCACGTGCTGCCGCTCACATCATCTGCTGCCTATCCAGATGCCGAGCAGCCGGAGCAGCGTGTTCTGCGTGCGCGACCAGTTGATGACGCGCATCGGGAAGTCGAGCTTCAGCCCCATGGAGTACGTCATGCGGCTCATGGGGTTGGCCATGCTCACCGATGTGCTGGCCTGTGGGCCCTCGGTGTAGCGTGCGTCCACGCGGCTCTTGCCGTAAGTGCCCCAGCGGTAGTCGGCGGCAAAGGTGAGCGACACGTTGCTCACGAACCGCAGGTCGAAGCCTATCTGCGGAGCGAGGCTAAGGGCAGGGCACTGCACGTCGTAGCTGACGTGCATGAGCGGACTGTAGTTCTCGTTGGTGTGGAAGTCGAAGGTGCCACGGTTGTGGCCGAGGTTGAGCACGTTGGCGTACAGGGAGCCGCCGACGTAGGGCTGGAATATCCACTTAGTGGGGAAGAAGTAGAACTTGGCTCCGGCCTGAAGGCCCGCCATCCAGTACTTGCGCGGCCCGAGGCCGGAGGCATCGTACTGTGTGAGCATGCCCGTATGCTCGGCATACAGGCCGCCGGTGAGGGCGAGACGGCGCGTGACGTACCAGTCGGCGGTGAGGGCGAAGGCGTTGCCCTCGTTGTCGCTGCCAATCGCATCGTAGTCCTCCGTCTGCGAAAGGCCGCCTATCTGTAAGCCTATGCCCCAGCGGTGCGGCTGACGGCCGCCGCCGGCCGGCTCTGACAATGACTGGTAGTCCTGCGCCATGGCCACTGAGGGCAGCATGGCAGCGGCCATGACCATGGCCGCGAGAATGGTTCTTGACATGGAGATAACGTTTATAATATGGCCGACTGCGCTACCGCAAGAAGTACAGCAGCCGCTTGTAGTACAGCTTGAGCTTCCACGATATGGCCTCATGGGCGCTCTTGGTGAGGTTTATGCCCGACCTGAACATGCCCGTATGGCTGCCCTGCGTGGCTATGACGGGCTGGCACCACAGGTACGTGAGGAGCCCCTGACGGAGCAGACGGCAGTGGAAGAGGTCTATGGGGCAGTCCATCTTACAGCTCCGCGCACGGTCGAGGATGAGCCGCGCGGCACGGGCATTGACGTACAGGGCACCCGTCATGCGGTCGCGGTCGCCCTCGTAGAGCACGCGTCCCCTCACGCGCTTGCTGCGCGGCACGAAGCGCAGGCGCGTGTCCTCATAGTTCACTATCACAGGACGCGTGCGCCACTCGCCGTTGGCGGCGAGCTCCGCCATGCCCTTGCGGAAGATGTCTGTGAAGCGGTCGAGCAGTATGATGTCGTCCTCGAGCACGAGGGCGCCGTCGAGACCGCGCTCCACGATGTGCCGGCACGCTATGAGATGCTTCATGGCGCACGACGTGGCAGGGGTGCGCCGCGCCATGTCGCCGGCGAAATACTCAGCCAGAAGGCCGGGGGTGAGGTCGGACATGTCGCCGTCGAGCACATACTCGAAGTCTATGTGCTTGTCGGCCATCATGCTGTCTACGTGCCGCTCACGGTCGTCATACCCCTCACGCACGTGGAGCACGAACGCAGGGCATCCCACCGCGCTGCGGCTGTCTGTGGCAAGTGTTGTCATAAGTCATGTATGTTTTTCTTTTTGGATTAATAAGCATCGGATGATGGCATACTGCTTAGGTTACGCAAAGACCATGTATCAATAAATTGGCTTCACGACCTCTACCCTAAGCCCCAGCGCGTTTATGATGCGGTAAAAGACACCTACGCTTGGCGTTATCAGTCCGTTTTCTATCTTGGAGATATAAGATTTTGTCGTATTTGTACGCTTTGCAAGCTCTGCTTGCGTCACCTTGGCCTCGCGTCGGGCATCAAGCAATATCTGACCAGAATAGAAAGAATAGGCATTCTCCTCTGCCTTTACACGCTCTGGCGTACCCTCCTTGCCGAACTTACTGTCAAGGACAAGGTCATAATCTGATATTTTGTGATTGTTTGTCTGCATAATATGCCTCCTTTATCTTTAAAGCCTTATCAATTTCTTTTGTTGGGGTTTTCTGTGTTTTCTTTTGAAAGCCATAAAACAACACCACTATTTTCCCATCATCAAAAATGAAGAAAACGCGGTATATATTGCCTCCATACTCTGTACGCAGTTCATAAATACCGTCACGTATCAGCTTGACGAATTTCTTAGGCAAGCGGTCTTGTGTTTTAAGTAGAAGAAGTCCGTACTGGACTTTCTCTTGCTCTTTTTCCTTTAAGGTTTCCATGAAGGCCTCAAAGTAACCGCCGTATGTCAGTATTCGCCGTTTCATGGCGCAAAGTTATGAAAAGTTTTATTATATTACAACTTTGCAGACATAAAAAAGCAGATGCCCAACACTCCACATCCGCTTATTTGGTTTATTTTTTACCACACCGCAGCAGCGGCACGTATCTTGTCAATATTTAACGACAATACGCCCCTTCTTTTTCTGATTCTCACTACTCGGAACAGGTACACAAGGACTAACAGACCGCTTTTGTTATCCATATCAATAAAATGGTGCTTCACGACATTTTGTAAAATGCCATTTTATATAATACCCCAATTTTATAAAATACGATTTTACAAAACAAGCGGAATGCACATTTTCTGGGGACAGACATTATCTCATGCTTGTACACTCTCTATCCCTCTGCTGCCGCGATGGTAACATCGGCAAACTCGTCCATGAAGTCGATGACGTGAAGGTTGTCGTAAGTGCCGCGCTTCATCTTGAGCTGCATCTCCACGGAGAGCACGCTGTCGTGCGATGCCCTCTTGTCGCGCAGCTCGTACGACTGCACTTCTATGCCGCTGCCCTTGAGCGTATCTACGAACTTGCGCACGCTGTCCTTTGACTTCGCGGTGAACGAGATGTCTACCGTGGTGACGCCATGCTGCGGTATGAGGGCGTGGAGCACCTCCAGGCCAAGCAGCACCATGACCGTGGCAATGAGTGCCGCCATATACATACCCGTGCCACAGGCCAGTCCAATGGCCGCCGTCACCCAAAGTCCGGCCGCGGTGGTCAGTCCGCGCACCACGTTTTTCTGGAAAATGATGGTGCCCGCACCGAGGAATCCTATGCCAGACACCACCTGTGCAGCCACACGCGAGGAGTCCTTCAGGTCTATGCCGAAGCCAAACTGCGACACTATGCAGAACAACGCGCTGCCCAGCGCCACGAGGAAATGGGTGCGGAATCCCGCCTCCTTGGCACGGTACTCACGCTCTATGCCTATCGCTCCGCCAAGTACCAGGGCGAACGATAGGGCACGGTCAACTCAAGATAGGTTGCTTCCATAGACTATCTGTATATGTCAGGTGCGAAAATAAGCATTTTCCATGAATATGGCAAGCTATTGCCACAGAAAAAGCGGATGCGAGGCATTCTGCGTGCCATCACATCCGCTTTTTATGTTTACAAATCGTCACCTACTGCATCTGAACAGTCATTCAGCATCCTTACCAATCATCCCCTTCGTTGCCAGTAAGACCATTTTTAACGGCTTCTTCTATTTTGTCCATCATGACGTTAGAATAAGCATAAGTCATAACCAAAGCCTTTGCAGAAGTTTTCTTATGCTTGTCTTTCTCGACAAAAGGAAAGCACTTCTCCAATGGCCAAGTCTCATCTACGTGTGTTGGAGGTGTATCAGACATGTCACCAAGTATGCCGCCACCTGCTAAGATGTCTGCATCATAGGACGTAACTGTATATGTCACACGTATCTTTCCATCCTTTATGTCTGTCTTGATGATAGGTGCGATATTCACTACATAAGCGTTTGTACCGCCTGTATGTGCGGCAATACCAGGCATGAAACCTTTTCCGATAATACAGCCAAGCTCCTTGTCATTAAGCTGAATCACCGACTTCGCGTCATTGAAAGTGTTGGTATACCAATAATTCAACAGCACATAGAGTTGGTCTTTGCTTTTTCCGGGACAAGGAATAATCTGTGTATAGGTCAAAGAATTGTTCTTGTCAAGCGAAATCAGGCTCTTGATATTCTCTGCTGCAACAGACCATTTGTCACCATACTTCTCTTTTGCATACTTCTCCAGTTCTTCTGCACGCATAAGCTGGGCACTTGCGCTCACAGTACAAAGCGCAGCGAAAACTAACATCAACAGTTTCTTCATGTGACTAATATTAAAATGAATTATATGTCTATGGCACTCACATGAACGCTGAACTATTTTTTAGGGGAATACAGGCCGCATCATTAAGCCTAAGTACAGATATAAGAAAAGCGTGAAGCCTCACTTATCTACTCTCAGGCATTTGGCGTGGCCCGTATCTCTGACAAGTTCAGCCCACGCTATAGCGTAGGCATTCACTGAACTTATTCTACAGAGATACATCTTTTCAATCGCCAAATTTCGAGAGTATTCCGAATAATAGTAAACGCTATGTTATATTTATATATGTATGTTTCTTATATTGTCTCTATATTTTATATTTATTCTTATTTATCAGCTATACTTTACTTACTGGCAGGATTAGTCCATAATCCTAACATCTGCAAAGATACTAACTTTTATCCAAAACAATACTTTTATATGGATTTATTGTCATATTTGTTGCTTTCAATTATTATTTCACAGCACGTTAAATCTCAAAGGCTCCTCTCCTGTCCGTGCCTTGTAGTCCTCATAAAGCGCCTTGCGCATCTTTTCGACCATTTCTCTCTTCTGTGCCTTGGCTGAATCACAGCGTCTTAGAGATTCTTCACGCGTTATATTATCCATACTGCACCTGTATATCATTCTCAGTTTATTACAGCACAGCCGCAATTCTCCTCACTTTCTCCAGCCTCTCCATAAACGCGCTGTCCTTACGTACTTTCTGCATGTTGTACCTCATTT
>JALFIM010000118.1 GCA_022775985.1 Prevotella sp. | reverse complement strand
TATATGTTGCATGTATATAGTCTATATGTTGCATGTATATAGCCTATACCTTGCATGTATATAGCCTATACCTTATTTATATATAGACATGTCGTGCGAAAGGTTCGGGCTGCTCGCATATCATGCCGTGGCATTACAGTTGACTCTGTGTGACATTATTGCATAGCACATTTTATAATAAAAATACTTGATTCTCGTTTTTTTTGCGTAAGTTTGCAAGTTAAGAGCATGGGCAATGTCTGCGCTGTGGCTATGGGTGATGACTCATTGGCCGTGCAGCGGTTTGTCATGCAATACATATTAATGCCAAAGAATCAGTAACAGGATATGAAAGAATTTGTCATCTCCGAGGTGAAGGCCGAGACGGCAGTGCTCGTGGGACTTATCACCAAGGAGCAGGATGAGGCCAAGACCAAGGAGTATCTCGACGAGCTTGAGTTTCTTGCCGACACGGCCGGGGCGATCACGGTGAAGCGTTTCACGCAGCGTGTGGGCGGACCGAGTGCCGTGACATACGTGGGCTCTGGAAAACTTGAGGAGATAAAACAGTATATACGCGACGAGGAGGAGGCTGAGCGGACGGTGGGTATGGTCATCTTCGACGATGAGCTGTCGGCCAAGCAGATACGCAATATAGAGAAAGAACTCGAGGTGAAGATACTCGACCGCACATCGCTCATACTCGACATCTTCGCCATGCGTGCCCAGACGGCGGCGGCTAAGACGCAGGTGGAGCTGGCGCAGTACCGCTACATGCTCCCTCGTCTGCAGCGTCTGTGGACGCACCTTGAGCGTCAGGGTGGCGGTTCCGGGTCGGGAGGCGGCAAGGGAAGCGTAGGATTGCGCGGACCGGGTGAGACGCAGCTCGAGATGGACCGCCGTATAATACTCGGCCGTATGAGTCTGCTCAAGCAGCGGCTCGCCGAGATAGACAAGCAGAAAACCACACAGCGCAAGAACCGTGGGCGCATGATACGCGTGGCACTCGTGGGGTACACCAACGTGGGTAAGTCCACCATGATGAACCTCCTGTCCAAGAGCGAGGTGTTTGCTGAGAACAAGCTGTTTGCCACTCTCGATACTACGGTGCGCAAGGTGGTCATAGACAACCTGCCGTTTCTGCTCGCCGACACCGTGGGATTCATCCGCAAGCTGCCCACCGACCTCGTAGACTCGTTCAAGTCAACCCTCGATGAGGTGCGTGAGGCCGACTTGCTCGTGCATGTCGTGGACATATCGCATCCCGACTTCGAGGAACAGATAAATGTAGTGGAGAATACTCTCAAGGAACTCGGGTGCGCTGACAAACCGTCCATGATAGTATTCAACAAGATAGACAACTATACGTGGGTGGAGAAGGAGAAGGACGACCTCACGCCTGCCACCAAGGAGAACGTCACCCTTGATGAGCTTAGGCGCACATGGATGGCGCGTCTCGGCGACAACTGCATATTCATATCGGCACGTGAGAAGGAGAACATCGACGAGTTGCGCGACACACTCTACCGCAAAGTGCGCGAACTGCACGTGCAGAAGTACCCTTACAATGATTTCTTATACCCTAAAATGGACGAGTGACGGCCGTGGGCAGCGACTGGCTGCGGCACTCCCGTCATAACCAACATGAATATCGTATGGACTACAGACAACTTACAGATGAGGAGATAACGCTCCTTGAGGGCAACAACTGCTGGGCCGAGGACTGGCTCCGTGTGATGGTGGCCGATGACTTCAACCCAAACGCCGTGCGCAACGTTACGTTCTACGGCGACGTGAGGCTCGGTGCCTTCGACAAGAGCATAGAGGTGAGCGATGGCTTCTACAAGAAGTCGGGCATATACAACACCACCTTGCGCAACACTACGGTCGGCGACAACTGCCTCATAGAGAATATCGGCAACTACATCAACAACTATGTCATAGGCGATGACTGCTACATATCCAACGTGTGTACGCTCGAGACCACTGACGGGGCTACCTACGGCGAGGGCAACGTGATATCCGTGCTCAACGAGGTGGGCGATGGCAACGTCATCTCCTATCACGGACTTACCAGCCAGATGGCTGCGCTCATGGTGCGTCATGCCTCCGACAGGACGTTCAGAAAGGCCATAAGACGCCTCATTGATGAGGATATACAGCGCACACGCCGCGACACCGGCACCATAGGCGACCGCGTGAAAATCGTCAATACCAAGGAGATAACCAATACGGTGATATACGATGACTGTGAGGTGAACGGTGCTGCGCGTATCAGTGACTGCACGGTGATGAGCTCACCTGAGTCGAGTGTGTTTATAGGTACGGGCGTGATATGTGAGAACTCCATCATAGCTCACGGCTCGTCTATAATAAACAGCGTGAAGATGCAGGACTGCTATGTGGGTGAGGCATGCAAGTTGAGCAATGGATTCACGGCATCACAGAGCGTGTTCTTCGCCAACAGCTATATGGCCAACGGCGAGGCGTGCGCCGCTTTCTGCGGCCCCTTCACCGCAAGTCACCACAAGAGCTCGCTTCTTATAGGCGGCATGTTCTCGTTCTACAACGCGGGTTCGGCCACCAACTTCAGCAATCATGCCTACAAGATGGGCCCCATGCACTACGGAATGATGGAGCGTGGCTCCAAGACGGCCAGTGGCGCGTACCTGTTGATGCCGGCCAACATCGGCACTTTCTCCGTATGCTTCGGCAAACTGATGTATCATCCCGACACACGCTCGCTGCCTTTCGCCTATCTCATAGCCTATGGCGACGTGATGTATCTCGTGCCGGGGCGCAACCTCACCACCGTGGGACTCTATCGCGACATACGCAAGTGGCCGAAACGTGACATGAGGTCGGCGCACGGACGCAAGAGCATCGTCAACTTCGACTGGCTCAGCCCTTTCTCCGTGGGCGAGATAGTGGAGGGCAAGCGCATCCTTGAGCGGTTGCGTGAGGCTTCTGGCGACAATGTGTCTACATACAACTATCATGAGTACGTCATCAAGGCATCGTCATTGCGCAAGGGCATCAAGTACTACGACATAGCCTTGCGTATATTCATGGGGGCTGTGCTGAAGCGGCATGAGCTGACGGAGCCTGTCACCGATACCGGGGCGGGGCACTGGAGTGACCTCTCGGGACTGCTTCTTCCTGACAGTGAGGAGCAGCGGATAGTAGACGACATCATCAATGGCACCATAGACAGTGCTGAGGGCATAACCGACAGGTTCACGCAAATCAATGACAACTACCCTGAATACCGCTGGACATGGGCTTACAGGATGATGCTCGACTACTATGGGCTTGACACTATCACCCCTGAGGATGCCGAACGCATACGTGCCGACTACGTGAAGGCACGCAGGGCGTGGATAGCCGAGATAAGGAAAGATGCCGAGAAGGAGTTCCAGCTCGGCGATGTCGATGAGGAAGTGCTGCACAACTTCGTGTCGCAACTTGACCATGAGACTGACTATGAGTGATGAGTCACGCTACGGCCATGAGCTGGTGTGCCTCACATGGTGAGCGACATGAGCGGTGATACGGGCTGGCGTGCAACAGGATATTAATCAACAGAGAATCAAACAATAAGCAAATGGGAATAAAGAGACTATTATCGCTGATGGTATGTCTGGCCTGTGTGTGCCTGTATGTGGCCGCACAGGGCCAGTATGACTATCGTGAAGTGAAGGGCGACCTGATGCACAGCCGCATCTATACGCTCAAGAACGGACTGACGGTGTATCTGTCTGTCAACAAGGAGAAACCGCGCATACAGACTTTTATAGCCGTACGTACAGGAAGCCGCAATGACCCTCATGAGACCACTGGGCTCGCACACTACCTTGAGCATCTGATGTTTAAGGGCACAAAGCAGTTCGGCACCTCCGACTATCAGAAGGAGTTGCCTTACCTCAACGACATAGAGCGTCGCTATGAGCAGTACCGTCGCGTGACAGATCAGGCCCTGCGCAAGCAGCTCTACCACGAGATAGACAGCGTGTCGCAGCTTGCCGCGCAGTACAACATACCGAACGAGTACGACAAACTGATGTCAGCGATAGGCGCGGAGGGCACTAACGCCTACACTTCCAACGATGTCACGTGCTACACCGAGGACATCCCGTCTAATGAAGTGGATAACTGGGCACGCATACAGAGCGACCGCTTCCAGAACATGGTGATACGTGGCTTCCATACTGAGCTTGAAGCCGTGTACGAGGAGTACAACATATCGCTCGCAAAGGACATGCGCAAGGTGTGGGCCGCATACAACGCCAAGATGTACCCGGGTCATCCCTATGGCACACAGACCACCATCGGCACACAGGAGCACTTGAAGAACCCCTCGATAACGAACATAAAGAACTACTTTAACCGCTATTATTGCCCCAACAACGTGGCCATCTGCATGTCAGGCGACTTCGACCCCGACAAGGTGATAGCCACCATAGACCGCTATTTCGGCTCATGGAAGCCCAATCCTCAGCTCTCCTCTCCCACGTTTGCGCCCATACCCACCCGCACGGAGCCTGCCGACACTACCGTGGTGGGCCAGGAGGCCGAGCAGGTGATGATAGGATGGAAGTTTGACAAGGCCGCATCGCTGCAGACCGACACCATAGACGTGATAGCGGAGATGCTGAGCAACGGCAAGGCAGGACTCTTCGACCTTGACCTTGACCAGCAGATGCGCTATCTTGGCGGCTCGGCTTTCACTTATCCGCTTGCTGAGTACTCATCGCTCGTGACCGTGGGCGTGCCCAAGCAGGGGCAGACTCTCGATGAGGTGCGCGACCTCTTGCTCGGCGAGATAGACAAGCTGAAGCGCGGTGACTTCGCTGATGACTTGCTGCCATCGGTCATCAACAACATGAAGAAGGCCGAGTACACGTCTATGGAGAGCAACCGCAGCCGTGCCGACAAGTTCGTTGATGCCTTCATCAACGGCTCCGACTGGGCCGATGTGGTGGGCCGTATGGACCGCATAAGCCACATGACCAAAGACCAGATAGTGAGCTTCGCACGCCGTCATCTGCTCAACAACTACGTGGCTGTGTACAAGGTGCAGGGCACTGACACCACGCAGCACAAGATAGACAAGCCGCAGATTACTCCCATACCGTCCAACCGTGACAAGCAGAGCGCGTTCGTGGCAGACATCATCAGCTCCAAGACCGAGCCCATAGAGCCAGTGTTTGTCGATTTCAAGCGCGACCTCACGTTCGCAAAGACACGCAAGGGCTTGCCCGTGCAGTATGTACACAACAATGACAACGGCCTCTTCGTGCAGCAGTACGTGTTCGACTTCGGCACGGAGGCTGACAAGCGGCTCAACATGGCCGCCGGCTACACCGACTATCTGGGCACGAGCAAGCTGACTGCCGAGCAGCTCAAGCAGCAGTTCTACAAGCTCGCATGCTCGTTCTCCGTGAGCTCAGGGCGCGACAAGACATACATCACGCTGTCTGGACTTGAGGAGAACAAGGCACAGGCCATGCGCCTGATGGAGAACTTCCTGTCTGACATGAAGGTAGACAAGGAGGCGTGGGACAAGTATGTGGCACTGGAGATAAAGGCCCGTGAGGACTCCAAACTCAACCAGAACGCCAACTTCCAGGCTCTCTTCAACTACTGCGTGTATGGTCCTTACAATCCTACGCGCAACGTCATGACCAATGACGAGTTGCGCAATGCCGACCCTGCCGACCTCGTGCGGCTCATAGCCGGACTCAAGGGCTACAAGCACACCGTGCTGTACTACGGCCCTGCCACGCTGAAGAAGGCCGTGGCCGACACCGACAAGTCTCACTCCGTGGCGGCACACCTTGCTGACGCGCCCGTAGGGCGGCAGTATGTGGCACAGCTCACGCCCCAGACCGAGGTGTACGTGGCTCCCTACACGGCCAAGAACATATACATGCGCCAGTACCACAACGACGGCAAGCAGTGGACTGCCGACCGTGAGCCGCTCGCCGACCTGTTCAACGAGTACTTCGGAGGAGGCATGAACACGGTGGTGTTCCAGGAGTTGCGCGAGAGTCGCGGACTGGCTTACAACGCCTATGCGGTGTATGCCACACCGTCGAGGAAGGGGCATTCGGAGTTCGCGCTCACCCACATCATCTCGCAGAACGACAAGATGATGGACTGCATACGCACGTTCAACAGCATCGTAGACACCATACCGCAGTCTGAGCGGGCATTTACGCTCGCCAAGCAGGCCCTTACCAAGCGCATAGCCACCGAGCGTACCACCAAGACGGCCATCTTCGGCAAGTACGCACAGGCCCAGGCCCTCGGCATAGACTACGACCTCAACAGCACGGTGTACAAGGCTCTGCCTACGCTCACGCTTCAGGACATCGTGCGCTTTGAGCAGGACGCCATGGCCAACAAGCCCTACCGCTACATCATCCTCGGCGATGAGCAGAACATAGACATGCAGTCGCTCGGCAAGATTGGCCCCATCCACCGTCTTACCACTGACGAGATATTCGGCTATTGAGCAGCATACGGCAGTGCCGCACGCCAATAGGATTATACATTAGAGGCACATGGCCATGCAGACAGACGGTCTGCGGGTCATGTGCCTTTGTCGTTTACTACACTTTAATGAACACGATATGTCACGTATAGAAAACGAAAAGACCACCGTCAGTCAGATGATACATCTCTACTGCCGTTCGCACCATGGCTCACGCAAGTTGTGTGAGCAGTGCGGCGAACTGCTCGTCTATGCCTTGTCGCGTCTCGATCATTGTCGTTTCGGCGACAGCAAACCCACTTGCAAGAATTGTCCCATACACTGCTACAAGCCGTCCATGCGTGAGCATATGCGCCGAGTGATGCGCTATGCTGGCCCGCGCATGCTGTGGCATCATCCGCTTGCAGCCATCAGGCATCTGTCCGACGGCCTGTTCGGGGCTTGCCGCCGGGGCTGATATGTATGGGCCGTGACAGTGTGTGCCTCGGACGTGATTGCGATTCGGCCCGTTTCGCACTGCAAAACGGCCCATTTCGCAACGTAAAACGGCCCATTTCGCAACGTAAAATGGCCTGTTTCGCAACGCGCTGAAAGTGAGTGCGTTGCGTGGCTTGATTGCGTGTGGCTGACGTGATTGGCTGTATGCCCCTGTCTCATGCAATATTCAGCTATGCGTTACCTGTATTTCGTTTGCCTGTAACACCTGTAAAAGCCGAAAAAAATATAACACAAACGGTATTTTGTATAATTGCGTTTTTGGAGGAATTCATTAAATTTGCAAGCAGAAATATATTTTTTGACATACACAATAACATTAAGGTATTCTCAGCAGCCGTGCATTGTGCGGCTTCCATCGCGCCGCACGTGCTGGCAACACACGTCCGCATGCCTGTCGCCAGAATCAGGGGCTGACATGAGACCGAAACAATTTTATCAAAACCACTATGCTTAGAAAAATCAGGTTGACACTCGCCGTGCTGTTCTTCGCAGCCATTACGGCCTTGTTTCTCGACTTCACCGGCACGGCGCATGCTTGGCTCGGGTTGACGGCGAAAGTACAGTTCCTGCCCGCACTGCTCGCCCTCAACGTGGCGGTGGTGGCAGTCTTGCTCCTGCTCACGCTGTTGCTTGGCAGGGTCTACTGCTCTGTGATATGCCCTATGGGCGTGATGCAGGACATCATATCATGGTTTAGCGCACGCCGTAAGAAGAAGAGGCACCGCTTCTCCTACTCTCCTGAGAAGAAGGTGCTGCGCTATGGCGTGTTCGGCCTGTTCGTGGCGGCCATGCTGGCCGGCCTCGGCTCGGTGGTGGCCCTGCTCGCGCCGTACAACTCGTATGGCCGCATAGCCGCCAACCTGTTCGCTCCCGTCTACCGCTGGGGCAACAATCTGCTCGCCCTCATAGCCGAGCGTGCCGACAGCTACGCCTTCTATCACACCGACGTGTGGCTCAAGAGCGTGCCCACATTCGTCATAGCCGTAGGCACACTTATTATAATAGGTGTGCTGGCATGGCGCAACGGCCGCACCTACTGCAACACCATTTGCCCCGTCGGCACCCTGCTTGGCTTCTTCTCGCGCTTCTCGCTGCTGCGCCCTGTCATTGATACGTCGAAGTGCCGCGACTGCGGCTTGTGCTCGCATGGCTGCAAGGCCGCCTGTATAGACTTCAAGAACCACCGCATAGACTACTCGCGTTGCGTGGCGTGCATGGACTGCCTTGACGCATGCCGGCAGGACGCGCTGCACCTGAAGTGCCGTCTCGGCAAGCATGCAGCACCTGACAAGGCGGATGCAGGCACACCGAAGCCATCGGAGGGAGCCGACGGCTCACGCCGTGCGTTCCTCACCCTCACCGCCACACTGGCTACGGCATCGGTGGTGAAGGCACAGAAGAAGAAGGTAGACGGCGGACTCGCCGTCATAGAGGACAAGAAGAAGCCCGAGCGTGCCACTCCCATAGTGCCGCCAGGCGCCATGAGCGCACAGCACTTCGCGCAGCACTGCACGGGATGTCAGCTCTGCGTGTCGGCATGTCCCAATGATGTGCTGCGCCCCTCGGAGTCGCTCTCCACGCTCATGCAGCCCGAGATGTCGTATGAGCGCGGCTATTGCCGCCCGGAGTGTACGCGCTGCTCGGAGGTGTGTCCTGCCGGGGCCATACTCCCTATCAGCATCGCTGACAAGTCGTCTACTCGCATAGGCCACGCCGTATGGGTGCGTAAGAACTGCGTGCCGCTCACCGACGGGGTGGAGTGTGGCAACTGTGCCCGTCATTGTCCGTCGGGAGCCATCCTCATGGTGCCCTCCGACAGCAATGATGATGAGTCGGTGAAGATACCAGTAGTCAACGCGGCGCGGTGCATCGGATGCGGTGCCTGCGAGAACCTGTGTCCTGCACGTCCCTTCAGTGCCATATACGTGGAGGGACACGACGTACACAGCGTGATGTGAAACCATGTAAATAATATCCTGCATCAATATGAGCAATACAGACAATAGCAGACATGAGCTGTCGCGTCGCGACTTTCTCAAGACCATGGGAGTGGCCGGCATGGCCACTGCCGGGCTTGCGGCTTGCGGCAGTGGTGACAAGGGTGCATCGGCCGACGGCAGTGACATACCCACCGACAAGATGACCATGCGTGTCAACAAGAAAACGGGCGACAAGGTGTCGCTGCTCGGCTACGGCATGATGCGTCTGCCGTCGCAGACCGGACGCAGCGTGCG
>JALFIM010000084.1 GCA_022775985.1 Prevotella sp. | reverse complement strand
GTGATGAAGAAGTTTGAGACCAACAACACCAACTACCTACCCATCGTAAGCATCGACAACAGGCTTGAGGGATACATATCACGAACACGCGTGTTCAGCATGTACCGTAAGATGGTGGCCGACCTGTCTGACGAATAGAGCATACAGGTTTCGGTGTCAACACGCAGCCAGACGGCTCCGACGCTTTTTCCATTACGTCATGGCAAAAAAGCCCTCTCGGACTGCGTTTATTCCAAATAAATAGACTAAATTTGCATGTGCGTACACAGTAAGCAGCAATAATCACTACACTATGCTGGTGCTTTACGCACACGACATACATAAAACAGGTGGGCATTTCACATTACGCAGGTGGGCATTTCACATTACGCAGGTGGGCATTTCACATTACGCAAGTAGGCACACCACATTGCGCAGGTGAACATTCCGTTGCAAACAACGCAGCAGTACACTGTCAGTCCACCCGCAGACTGCATGGCATTGACAGACATTTCACTGCCAGCGACACGATATAAAAGCCAGATATTTCACAAATCACAATAACAAGAGTGTGCCGATTGGGCAATTGCCGTACATACAGCCATTGCCTGTCACGGCCTCTTACACGCCTAATAATAAAGACAAACTATCAAAAGATGAAAACAAACATCAGACTGTGCATAATAGCATTAGTGCTTTGCCTCACGTCAAGTGCTACGGCAAAGCAGTGGCTGGACGTTACCAGCCAGTTTCTCAGCAACCCTAATTTCGTCTCTTCCAACTATGACGAGTGGGCTGTAAGCGGCAGTGCCAACTCCATAACGGCCCGTGCCGGATGCATGGAGATGTGGTCTGGACAGATGCGTATGTCCAAAACCATCAATGGAGTGAAGAACGGGCACTACCGTCTGAGTCTGCAAGGACTCTACCGCACCATGAATCACGATGCCGCATACAAAGCGCACAAGAACGGTACGGAGGAGATACGCGGCTACATGTTCGCCAACAACGTGGAGAAGAAGCTCCCATGCCAGTACGACTGGAGCACACCTGCCAACCCAGGCCATGGTAACTACTATGCCGACGGGCAGTATTTCCCCAACAGCATGGAGGCTGCCGCACTGGCATTCATAAAGGGTGGCTACAAGGAGTCACTGGAATTTGACGTGACAAACGGTGTGATGACGCTCGGCATATACAACGATGAGAGCGTGAGCGACAACTGGATGGTGGTAGACAACATAAAGATAGAGATGGAGATTGACGGCGCGGCACCCACCAGTTCCAATGTCATCATCAACGAGGTAATGCCCTCCAATATAGAATACGCCATGAGTCCGGCCTACAACTTCGACAGTTGGATAGAGTTGTACAACCCGTCCGATGCCGATATACTGCTCGGTGGCTACTACATGAGCGACGACCGCGCGAACCCGTTGAAGTGGAAACTGCCGGCAGAGATAGGACTTCTCCCTGCCAAAGGCTACCTCACCGTATGGCTCGGCAGCAACGAGATAAAGCACACGCAGGGCACATTCAAGCTCGACTGTGAGGGAGGCGAGATACTCTTGGCCGATGCCGAAGGCAACATCGTCACCTCTTGCGTCTACCCCGAGGCCATAAGCGACATGTCATTCGCACGCACCACCGACGGCGGTTCTACATGGAGCTGGACCAGCACGCCTACCGCCGGCAAGAGCAACAGCGAGGCCACATACGCCTCTGAGCAGCTTGCAGCCCCCGAAGTAGACAAGGCCGGCGGACTCTTCGCCTCCAACATAGTGTTCCACGTAAGCAAACCATCAGGCACCACACTCCGTTACACCACCGATGGCACCACGCCTTCGATGACCAACGGTGCCACAAGTCAGACTGGAACATTCCGCACCTCCACCTCTACCTACTACAAGTTCCGCCTCTTCGCAGACGGCAAGCTGCCCAGTCCTGTGGTATCGAGGGTGGCCATCAAGAAAGACCACGACTACACACTGCCCATAATATCCGTTCTCACAGACTCACGCTACCTGTACGACGATGTCATCGGTGTCTACACCCGTGGCACTAACGGCCGCACTGGCAACGGACAGTCGTCGCCAGTAAACTGGAACATGGCATGGGACCGCCCCGTCAACTTCCAGTATATTGACCCCACGACATCTGAGGCTGTGGTCAATCAGGACGTGGACTTCGCCATATCGGGCGGATGGACACGCGCCAATGACGTAAAGTCGTTCAAGCTGAAAGCCGACAGGAAATACTACAACCAGAACGCTTTTGACTATCAGTTCTTCTCGGAGAAGCCATTTATCAAGAGCAAGACCCTCCAGGTGCGTGGCGGAGGCAACGACAGTTGGTGCCGGATAAAGGACGCTGCCCTGCAGACCATCCTCCAGAACTCAGGCATCAACGTAGACGTGCAGTCTTATCAGCCAGCCGTACACTTCATCAACGGCACGTACAAAGGCATCATCAACGTGCGCGAGCCCAACAACAAGGACTTCGCCTACTCCAACTTCGGTTACAGTAAGGACATGCTCGAGGTGTTTGAGATGAGCCCCGACTCCAATGCCTACATGATGCTCGGCAGCAAGGATGCCCTTGAGCGTGTGTATGAGCTCTCCGCTGATGTCGCTACCAACAGCGCCAACTACGATGAGATAAAGCGTGTCATAGACATCGACGAGTTCATCAACTATATGGCGGCAGAGATATACCTCGGTTCCAACGACTGGCCACGCAACAACTTCAAGGCATACCGCAAGGCCGACGGCGGCAAATACCGCGCCGTGGTGTTCGACCTCGACTCGGCCTTCGGCAACAACTCCAACGCCTTGCAGTGGATAGACGACACCAACTGGCGGTGGTTCGACTACATCTACGACGAGGGTGTGAGCCGATTTGAGGAGATGAAGGTGTCTACCGTGTTCCTCAATCTGCTCGGCAATGCCGACTTCCGACAGCGTTTCATAGATGCTCTGAGCATAATGGGCGGCAGCGTGTTCGACTACGACCGCGCCATAGCCACCCTTACGGCCCTTGGCGACAGGGTACGCACGGTGATGTCGTGGGAATACAAGAATCCCGATGGGTCGCTCAACGGCATCAACAGTTCGCTGAAAGACCGCAACACACTCATCGCCAACGCGATGAAAGCATACTCACGTCTCAACCTTAAAAACCTCACCGCCCAGAAGGTGAAGATAAGTGCCAACGCCGATGGCGCACGCATCTTCATCAATCAGGCAGAAGTGCCGTACGCACAGTTCGACGGTTATCTGTTCAGCCCCACCAAACTGGCCGCCATAGCACCTGCCGGCTATAAGTTTGACGGTTGGAAGAAGATAGGAACATCACTCGAAGAGGTGTTCGCATACGGCTCTGCATGGAAGTACAACGACAAGGGCTCACTGCAAAACGCCGTGTGGAACATACCCACCTACAACGATATGGAATGGCAGCAGGGCAACGCGCCGCTCGGCTACGGCAAGGACCTCATCGCCACGACCATAGACTACGGCACCAACCCCAACAACAAGCGTCCCACATACTACTTCCGCAAGAAGTTCACGCTGGCAGACGCGCCCACAGGCAAGTACATCCTCGACTTCACCGTAGACGACGGCTTCGTGCTGTACGTCAACGGCAAGGAAGCCGGACGGTACAATCTCGGGGCTGGCACTATAACATACGACACATACGCGAGGACAGCCGACGGCAATCCCGACAAGGGCTCACTCACCCTCAGTGCCTCACTCTTCACCAAGGGCGACAACCTCATAGCCGTGGAGGTGCATAACAACAATGCCAACTCCACCGACATAGTGTGGGATGCCACGCTGCACCACGTGGCAAGCACTGACGCTACCGATATCACCCTTACCGACGACATCATAGACTTGCCCTCCGACTCCGAGATGCAGCTCACGGCTTGCTTCACCAAGATGACCGATGCCGAGCGTAAGTCGGCATCGCTGCACCCTGTGATGATAAACGAGGTGAGCGCCGCCAACGGCATATACGTCAACGACTACTTCAAGCGCAACGACTGGGTGGAACTGTACAACACCACCGATGACGACATCGACATAGAGGGCATGTACCTCACCGACAATCCATCCAAGCCCCACAAGTACCGCATAACGAAGGGCAACACCACCTGTCAGACCGTGATACCGGCCCACGGCTTCACTACGATATGGTGCGACAAGCTCGACCCAAAGTCCATGCTCCACGCATCATTCAAGTTGGCGGCCAGTGGCGGCCAGATGATGCTCACCGCTGCCGACGACTCTTGGAGCGACATGATAAGCTATCCCGCCCATGGCGACGACCAAACCGTAGGACGCTACCCCGACGGAGCACGCAACGTGTATGTCATGGACGTACCTACCATCAATAAGAGCAATATGTACACGTCGTACATGACGGAAGTGGAGCAGGACGACCCGTCTGGCGTGAGGAAGCCAAGCGTAGGCTCTGACTCCGAGATAGAGATACGCTTCGCCGGCAACAACCTCATCATAGAGCGCGAGACCGCCTCCCCCTTCCACTTGAACATATACTCACTGCAAGGCGAACTGCTCTACTCACACGCCTTCAACTCTGGCACTAACAGCACGATGGTGAGCATTGCGCACCTCGCTCCGGGCTGCTACATCGCCAAGGCCACCGACAGCGAGGGCCACAGCAGCCAGTGTAAGTTCATGAGATAAACGGCACGCCACAACATACTGATATTGAGCTACTTGCAAAACGGCCCATTTCGCAATGCGAAATGGGCCGTTTTACGTTGCGATTCGGGCCGTTTTGGCGTGCAAAATGGGCCGTTTCGCAACACCATACAATAGCGCTGCCATACAGACCTGCCCACAGCTCCCTAACAGTTTGCCCACAGTCCCATAACAGCTTGCCCAAAATGGGGGCAAAGCCAAGCTGAAACAGACAAGCCTAAGCTATGATGAAGAAAACTACTTGATACGGTTTTGGGGATGTATGATACATTTTCCGAGCGGCAATAAATATGCCAAAAACAAACAGTTTTTACGGTTTTTCTTGCCACAACAAGAAAAGTTTTTTATCTTTGCATAAAATAAGCTGCCCACAGCCACACGACACATTGTGGCATAGTTGTTTCTATGCATGCCTGTGCGACGGCCATCGGACAACAGATATACACATTATTTTTCTAAAGCAATTGCCTATCGACAAACATTTACTTAAATTCAAAGAATATTAAGAAATGAGAAAACTTGAAGATATGACCGACGAGCAGTTGGCCATGTTGTATGTCGATGGTGACAATAAGGCTTTCGACTTGCTGCTCAGCCGCAACGAGTCCAAGATATTCTCGTATATCATCTTCATAGTACACGACCACGACACGGCCGACGACATATTCCAAGAGACATTCATGAAGGTCATCTGCCGGCTCCAGCAGCGCAAGTACACCACCTCGGGCAAGTTCAGCGCGTGGGTCATGCGCATAGCCCACAACGTGATAATGGACTGGTACCGACTGCACAAGGTGGAGAATGTGGTGGAGGCAAACACAGGCAATGACCTGTCAAACGTCGGCACCGACATCACCGTGGGCAATATAGAGAGCCAGTATGTCAACGACCAGATAATGAACGACGTGCGGCATATCATGAACCGCCTCCCGGCCACACAGCGCGAGGTGGTGTTCATGCGGTACTATCAGGACATGTCGTTCAAGGAGATAGCCGATGCCACCAACGTGAGCATCAACACCGCGCTGGGCAGAATGCGCTATGCCATCCTCAACATGCGCCGCATGGCGAAGGTGTACGACGTACACCTTCAGTTGGCCTGACGGCCACGGCGCGGCCGTCAGAGGTTCTTCAGGCTGCTTATAGTGGCGATGGGGTCATCGGCACCGAATATATAGCTGCCGCTGACGAGCACGTCGGCACCGGCAGCCACAAGCCCTGGAGCCGTGTCGGCCTTCACACCGCCGTCTATCTGCACGAGGGCCTTGCTGCCGCTCTCGCTTATGAGCTGACGCAGACGCGCCAGTTTCTTGATGGTGTTCTCTATGAACTTCTGCCCGCTGAAGCCCGGGTTTACGCTCATAAGCAGCACCATGTCCACATCGCATATTATGTCCTCAAGCACGCTGACGGGTGTCGCGGGGTTGAGAGTCACGCCGGCCTTCATGCCAGCGGCGTGTATCTGCTGCACGGTGCGGTGCAGATGGGTGCTTGCCTCATAGTGTACGTTCATCATCATGGCCCCGGTCTTGGCCACCTCGTCCACATAACGCTCGGGCTGCACTATCATCAGATGCACGTCAAGGGGCTTCTTGCATATCTTGGCCACGTCGCTGATGACGGGGAATCCGAACGATATGTTGGGCACGAACACACCGTCCATGACATCAAGGTGCAGCCAGTCGGCCTCACTCTCGTTTATCATCTCTATGTCACTACGCAAGTCAAGGAAGTTTGCCGACAACAACGACGGCGATATAATCGGTTTTATAAGCATACTGTAAGTATTATGCGCGGACGGCATGTCCGTCCGCTGGTTGTGTGTACATGATAAAATATTACGGCTGCGCCATGCCGTACGGTGCGCTGTCAGTTAAGACAGTAGAACCCGCTCACGCCCTCGTACTTCATCACACGGTAGGTGTATGCCGCCTGACGTATTATGTCCAGTGTCTTTTCAGAGGGTCTTGTGTCATCATTTGTAAAATAGCTCATAGGCAATAATTCTTTTGTTTATCTATTTTCTAAAACGCGTTCTTTCGGTTTTTATTACATTCCGACACGAAAAAAAGAGTTTCACCGCCAATCTCATACCCCAGACCGCATGACAGCAGCACGCAGCTGTGCATACATTCCACGGCACACCTTATATAATATACGCCAGACACGCAAAGCGACATTTTCACATCAAAAGCTCAAAAAAAACAGCGAAAAATTTGTATTATAGCAAAAATTATGTAATTTTGCAACCGTAACAAACAAATAATACAGAATATGAACAGTATGACTTCAAACATATGGTGGTGGCGTTTCTCAAGATTTCAATAAGTCGTGAGTCGCTAAACCTGTGTGGATAGTCAACCAATGATATTCAAGGCCTGCCGTTCTTACGACAGGCCTTTTTTGTTTTACAAGGCATCGGTGCGCGAGCCGTCCCACCCCACTGCCGCGACAGTGAGCCGCAATGGTATCACACCCTGACAAGCGGCTGCCGACGGTGTCTGCCGACAAACGACAATTACGAACAATTTAAATATTACAGCTATGACAATGAAGGACATTTTGAACCGCATGCTGAACCATGAGGAGCTGACACGTGAGGAGACCAGGGACATACTTCTTGGCATAACACGCAGCGAGTATCCCAATGAGCAGATAGCAGCCTTGCTCACAGCACTCCAGATGAGAGGCATCACCGTAGACGAGCTGCTCGGCTTCAGGGACGGCATATTGGAGAGCGGCATACACGCACAGCTCGACTGCGACCGCTACATAGACGTGGTAGGTACGGGAGGCGACCGCAAAAACACTTTCAACATATCCACCACATCGTGCTTCGTCATAGCCGGAGCCGGCTACAAAGTGGCCAAGCACGGCAACTACGCGGCCACGTCAAAGAGCGGAGCATCTAATGTCATAGAGCAGCACGGCATAAAGTTCACCAACGACATCGACCGTCTCAACCGCTCCATCAACGAGTGCGGCATAGTGTACCTGCACGCGCAGTTGTTCGCCAAGGCCATGAAGTTCGTAGGCCCCGTGCGCAATGCGCTCCAGTTCCCCACGTGCTTCAATCTGCTCGGGCCCCTCGTCAATCCCTCCTCGCCCCAGTGTCAGATGCTCGGCGTGGCCAACCTCGACCAGATGCGGCTCTACAACAACGTGTATCAGAAGATAGGCATAGACTATGCCATAGTCAACAGCATAGACGGATATGACGAGATATCGCTCACTGGCGACTTCAAGGTCACGACCAACGACTACGAGCGCGTGTTCAAGCCCTCTGACCTCGGCCTGCGCACGGCCCGCCCAGAGGAGCTGCAGGCAGGAGCCACCGAGGAGGATGCCGCACGTATATTCGACAACGTGCTTGCCGACAAGGCCCTTCCTGCACAGAAAGACATCGTCATAGCCAACGCCGCGTTCGGCATACAGGTGTTCGAGAGAGGAAAGAAGAGCATAGACGAGTGCGTGGCCATAGCACGCGAGTCCATAGAGAGCGGCAAGGCACTCGCCACATTCCGCAAATTCGTTGAACTAAACTCGTAATACATGGACATCCTTGATGAAATAGTCGCACACAAGAAGTTGGAACTCGCCACGATGAAGGCGGCTGTCAGCGAGCGCGACATACACCGCCAGGTAGAGCAGCGCATGGACATGCCCACTGCCATACCGTCAATGCGCGGTGCGCTGATGGCCTCTGGGTCGGGCATCATAGCAGAGTTCAAGCGCAAGTCTCCGTCCAAGGGATGGATAAAAGAGGCCGGACGGGCCGATGACATACCCCTCGCCTATGAGCGTGGCGGTGCCGCGGCCCTCAGCATACTCACCGACAGCCATTACTTCGGAGGCGACGACAAGTTCATAACCGAGGCCCGACGCGCCGGGGTTGCGCTGCCCATACTCTACAAGAATTTCGTGATAGACGAGTATCAGTTGTTTCAGGCTCGCCTGTGTGGGGCATCGGCAGTACTGCTCATAGCCGCATGCCTTGACAAGAGGGCGGCACGCCAGTTGCTGCTCATGGCACACGAGTTGGGGCTTGAGGTTCTTCTCGAGACGCACAGTGAGGCAGAGACAGAGTATGCCGACATAGAGCCAGACATGTGTGGGGTCAACAACCGCAACCTCGGCACGTTCATCACCGACGTGAACAACTCATTCCGCCTGGCCAGCCGTCTCCCGTCAGACGCGTGCAAGGTAAGCGAGAGCGGCATATCAGACCCTGCCACGGTGGCAAGTCTGCGGCTCGCAGGATACAACGGATTCCTCATCGGCGAGTGCTTCATGCGCAGTGAGGCCCCTGGAGAGAGTCTCAAATCATTCATCTACGACATCAAAACCGAAAAGATATGCTGATAAAAGTATGCGGTATGCGCGATGCCGACAACATAAAGGCCGTCGCTGCACTCGACATCGACCTCATGGGATTCATATTTTACCCCCAAAGTCCGCGCTACGTGAAGATGATAAGCTCAAGGGCCGGCATCATACCCGACTACTCTGAGGAGCGGCTGAAGGCTGGCGGCATGCCACAGACACGCCCTGAGGGCACGCCGAGGGTGAGGAAAGTGGGAGTTTTCGTCGATGATATGCCCCAAAACATCATCACGAGGGTGTACAACTACGGTCTCGACTACATACAGTTGCACGGCGACGAGAGCCCTGTAATGATAGACAACCTGCGCCGCTCGCTCGTGCCCGATATCGTATCGGACATAAAAATCATCAAGGCCATAAGCATCAACAGTCCCGACGACCTGCGCAAGTGCCACGAATACGTGGGACATGCCGACATGCTGCTCTTCGATACGAAGTGTTCCACGGCCGGAGGCAGCGGATGTAAGTTCGACTGGAGCTTCCTCTGCGACTACAAGGAGGACATTCCGTTCCTACTGAGCGGCGGCATCGGCCCCGACGACGCTGACAACATCATGAGCATCAGGCATCCGATGATGGCCGGTATAGACCTGAACTCAAGGTTCGAGACATCACCTGCCGTCAAGGATGTGGAACGACTAAGAATATTCATCACTAAAATAAGGAATCATGAACAAGATAAACGAACTGTTTGAAGGGCGCGGTGACCGCAAGTTGCTGTCGCTGTACTTCTGCGCAGGATGCCCTACACTCGACGGAACCGCCGATGTGATAAAGACGATGCAGCAGCGCGGCATTGACATGATAGAAGTAGGAATACCCTTCAGTGACCCACTTGCCGACGGCCCCGTCATACAAAGCGCGGGCACGCGGGCCTTGAAGAACGGCATGACGCTGCATACCCTGTTCCGACAGATAGCATCCATCAAGGACGAGGTGTCCATACCGCTCATCCTTATGGGCTATCTCAACGTCATAATGCACTACGGCATAGAGGAGTTCTGCAAGAGTTGCGCCGATACAGGGGTGTCGGGAGCCATCATCCCAGACCTCCCGTTCAAGGACTACATGGAGTACGTGAAGCCCATAGCCGACAAATACGACATACGCATCATCATGATGATAACACCGGAGACCAGCGAGAAGCGCATAAGATTCATTGATGAGCACACGGATGGGTTCATATACATGGTCAGCAGCGCAAGCATCACAGGCGCACAGAGCCAGTTCGGTGATGCCAAACTGGAGTATTTCCGCCGCATAAACGGCATGAACCTCAAGAATCCGCGCATGATAGGCTTCGGCATAAGCAACAAGCAGACCCTCGATAGCGCACAGGACAATGCGGCAGGTGCCATCATCGGCAGCAAGTTCGTGACACTGCTCAACGAGACTGGCAATGCAGACGAAGCCCTCGACAGGCTGTTCGATGCCCTGAAGAAGTAGCCATATCGGATTCATGATAAGTATTTCCAAGCACTGACAGATGCGATTCCAAGCACTGACAGATGTATTTTCAAGCACTGACAGATGTAATCATAAAACCAAAAGACAAGATGAGCAACAACTATAAAGTAGACAAGGACGGATTCTTCGGGCAGTTCGGCGGTGCCTATGTCCCGGAGATACTCCACAAATGCGTCACCGACCTTCAGGAAGCCTACCTTCCCATCATTGAGAGCAAGGAGTTTCAGGATGAGTACCACCAACTGCTGAAAGACTATGTGGGCCGTCCGTCGCCACTATACTACGCCAAGCGCATGAGCGAGAAGTACGGATGCCAGCTCTATCTCAAGCGTGAGGACCTCAATCATACGGGAGCACACAAGATAAACAACACCATAGGCCAGATACTCATGGCCAAGAAGATGGGCAAGACACGCATCATCGCCGAGACAGGCGCAGGTCAGCACGGCGTGGCCACGGCCACGGTGTGTGCGCTGATGAACATGAAGTGCGAGATATTCATGGGCAAGACAGATGTCGAGAGACAGCATACCAACGTGGAGCGCATGAGGATGCTCGGTGCTGAAGTACACCCTGTCACCACTGGAAACATGACGCTCAGCGATGCTTGTTCGGAGGCAATACGTGACTGGTGCTGCCATCCGCAGGACACATTTTACATCGTAGGCAGCACGATGGGGCCTCATCCCTACCCCGACATAGTGGCCAAGATGCAGAGTGTGATATCGAAGGAGCTGAAGTGGCAGCTCAACGAGAAGATAGGACGCGACTATCCCGACTACCTCATAGCCTGTGTCGGCGGCGGAAGCAACGCAGCCGGCACCATATACCACTACATCGACGATGAGCGCGTACGCATCTTCCTCGCTGAGGCGGGCGGCCACGGCATTGACACCGACTACACCGCCGCCACGATGCACTGCGGCACGGAGGGCATAATACACGGAGCACGCACGCTGGTCATGCAGACCGACGACGGACAGATAAAGGAAGCGTTCACCATATCGGCCGGACTCGACTACCCGGGCATAGGGCCCATGCACGCCGACCTGGCCAAGAAGGGCCGCACCAAGGTGCTCGCCATCAACGACGACGAGGCCATATACGCCGGATATGAGCTCACCCGCATGGAGGGTATAATCCCCGCCATAGAGAGCGCACATGCCGTGGCCGCACTGAAGAAGATAAGTTTCAAGCCCGACGACGTAGTAGTGCTGACGGTAAGCGGACGCGGCGACAAGGACGTGCAGACCTATCTCTCGCACAAGGACATGGCAGGTGAGTACGGAGACTTCTGACATACAGTACTAATACGACACCAATGCCGTAGCGGCGACACTCACCACGAGCCGCCGCTACGGCGAAAAAGACACATCAATATGACCTACAACTATAAGACTACGGCCCGTACCATCCTCGGCGACCTATACACTCCCGTGGGTGTCTACATGAGGCTGCGCGACCTCTACCCCCAGAGTGCGCTCATGGAGAGCTCCGACTATCACGATGCCGGCAACAGCAGCTCGTTCATAGGCATCAACCCCATCGGCAACATAGCCATCGGGCACGGCAAGGCTACGCTGACATTCCCCGACGGCACGACCTCGACGCACGACATCACGGCCGACTACCGCTGCGACACGGCCATCAACCAGTTCATACACTCGTTCCACATCACGGGCGAGGCGGCCCACTACTGCGGCCTGTACGGCTACACCACATTCAATGCCGTGCGCTACTTTGAGCACATAGCCGTCAAGGACACCACCATGCAGGAGAACGATGCTCCCGACATATTATATATAATGTATAAGGACATCATAGTTTTCGACCACTTCAACAACAAGATGACCCTCGTGACGCTGACCGAGGAGGGCGCAGACCCGGCCACAGCCGACGGCAATGCTGAGCTCGACCGCATGCAAATGCTCATCAACAAGCAGAGCGTAAAGCCCTACGGATTCCACCCGATAGGCTCATACACGTCGCCCCTGACCGACGAAGAGCACAAGGCCAACATACGCCGTGGCATAAAGCACTGCCTCCGTGGCGACGTGTTCCAGATAGTGCTGTCGCGCCGCTTCGTCCAGAAATACGAGGGCGATGACTTCAAGCTCTACCGCGCACTGCGCAGCATCAACCCGAGTCCTTACCTCTTCTACTTCGACTTCGGTGGATTCAGAATCTTCGGCTCGTCGCCCGAGACCCACTGCCGCATAGAAGGACGCAAGGCTTACATCGACCCCATAGCAGGAACCACCAAGCGTACTGGCGATGCTGAGGCCGACCGCCGTGGCGCAGAGTTCCTGCGCAACGACCCGAAGGAGAACGCCGAGCACGTGATGCTCGTAGACCTGGCACGCAACGACCTCAGCCGCAACAGCCATGACGTGAAGGTAGACTTCTACAAAGACCTCCAGTACTACTCACACGTCATACATCTCGTGAGCCGTGTGAGCGGCACTCTCGATGCCGATGCCGACCCAGTGAAGGCGTTTATCGACACGTTCCCCGCCGGCACGCTGTCTGGAGCCCCGAAGGTAAGGGCCATGCAGCTCATCAGCCAGTACGAGCCACACAACCGTGGAGCCTACGGCGGCTGCATAGGATTCATCGGGCTCAACGGCAACCTCAACCAAGCCATCACCATACGCACGTTCGTAAGCCGCAACGGTGAGCTGTGGTTCCAGGCCGGAGGCGGCATAGTGGCCAAGAGCAACGAGGACTACGAACTGCAAGAGGTAAACAACAAGCTCGGCGCACTGCGCCGGGCCATAACAATGGCTGAAAACATGTAAGTAATTATGAGAACTGTTATCATAGACAACTACGACTCTTTCACGTACAACCTGTCTCACCTCGTGAAGGAGCTTGGTGCAGAAGTGACCGTCGTGCGCAACGACAAGTTCGCGCTCACTGACCTTGAGCAATACGACAAGATAATACTAAGCCCCGGCCCCGGCATACCGTCAGAGGCCGGACTGCTGCTCGACGTGATAAGGCGGTATGCCGGACACAAGCCCATATTCGGCGTATGTCTCGGCCATCAGGCCATAGGCGAGGTGTTCGGAGCCAAGCTCACAAATCTCGATGACGTGTATCATGGCGTGCAGACAGAGGGCACACAACTTGGCAACGACCCAATATTCGCCACTCTGCCCGAGCGCATAGCTATGGGACGCTATCACAGCTGGGTGGTAGACAGGGACGGATTCCCCGACGACCTTGAGATAACGGCCGTGGCCGACGACGGACAAATCATGGGCCTCAGGCACAGACGCTACGACATACACGGCATACAGTTTCACCCAGAGAGCGTGCTCACCCCCGACGGACGTACCATCGTAGGCAACTGGCTGCGCATGTAGCCGCTGCCGCACAGCACGGCTATGGCCATGAGGGCTACTGCGACGGCGGCCTGACACATATAACACAAAGCAAGAGGGCATGCAGTGATGCCGACCACATGGTCGCATTACTGCATGCCCTCTTGCTTTGCGCCACCGCCACATATCCGCGATGGGCCTCACAGACCATAGCCGTGCCACGGTCCGAGAGGCCGCACCCGTCAGTCGTTGGCTGGCTGATGCTGCGGACGCAGCAAGTCGTTGACGGTCTTAACTGGATTGAACGTGCTGATGGGCACCTCCACGAATATGGTGTTCCAGTCACTCATGGCGCCATTCCACAGCCCGGGAAGCTCCAGGGCCTTCAGCTCACGGCCGCTCTTGCTCTTCGAACTGATGAATCCCGTAGACTTGTCTACGAAGTCGGGCAGGTGGAACTTGTCGCCCTTATAGTCGCGTATGCCGCACACAAGGTCAACGGGATTGAAGTGAGTGCCGTTGTTGAACATCGCCACATACTCCTTATTGGCTGTGTCTATCTGACTCGACTCGAGTATCTGCGGCGATACCGTGCCGTCGGCATTGTAGCACAGGAACGGGCCACCGCCAGGCTCACCAACGTTCTTCACCACTCCGCACACGCGCATCGGGCGGTTGAGCTTCTTCTTCAAGTATATCACAAGCTCCGCATCCTCCAGTTGCTTGATGTCGCTCTTGCGGCAGCACAGGTCACGCTGCACAAAACGTATAATCTCCTCGAGCTCGTCGTGCGTGTACTCTCCCGACTCCAGTCGGCGCATGTAGTCGAAGGCGCGGCGCTGCATGCTCACGAGTATGCCGGCGAGCAGACACTTATTGCGCACGGTGTCGTCTTTCAGGCGGTCGGGCACCACGTTGTCTATGTTCTTCACAAACACCACATCGGCATTGATGTCGTTGAGGTTCTCTATGAGTGCGCCATGTCCGCCCGGACGGAACAGCAGTTTGCCGTCATCGGTACGGAAGGGTGTGTTGTCGGGATTGGCGGCTATGGTGTCGGTGCTGGGCTTCTGCTCAGAGAACGACACGTCGTACTTCACGCCGAACTTCTGCTCATACAGCGGCAGTTTCTCCTCCACCGTAGCCTCGAAGAAGGCCATGTGCTCGTGCGACACGGTGAAGTGTACGTATGCCTTACCGTCAGACTGGGCATAGAGGGCGGCCTCCACGAGATGCTCCTCTACGGGCGTGCGCATGCCTTCGTCGTACTCATGGAAGAGCAGCAGGCCCTTGGGCAACTGACCGTAGTTGAGCCCCTTGGGCAAGAGCAGGTTAGCCACGACATCCTTGTAGCGTCCGGCCTTGATGAGCTCGCACACGCTCATGCCCTCATTGGCCTTGCACTTCTGGCACAGAGCCTTGCGGAAAGCGAACTTCTTGATATTGTCAAAGAAGTGCTTCTCGAAGTCGGTGGTGGGCACATCGTACGGTGCGTCGAGGAAGGCAAACATATTCTTGAACATGCGGCTGGCCGCACCGCTTGCCGGCACGAACTTCACCACATGGTGTCCCTCACCTACATACTTTGTCCATGCGGCCTCGTATGCGGCCTTGTCGGCATCCGAGGGCGACATGATGCCCTTCTCCACCGAGGCAGCGGCCTCTATACGCAGGAATGGGAAACCCGTCTTTATCTCTTCGAGTTGTTTCTCTACTTGCTCTTTGGTGATACCCATAGCGGATATCTGACTAAGATCCTGTTCTGTAAGCATAAAATATGATATGTTGTTTGTATGTATTACTGTTCACGTGATGTGCCGTAGCGCGTCTCCATCCGCACGACGGCAGCCTGTGTAGCATAGGCGAACAAAGTTACTAATAAATTCCGACATACCGCCACCACAAGCCTGTTTTTTAGCCACACGCACCATAAGCACACGCGCATTTTGGCCGCGTAAAAGCACAGGGGTACACAGGCTGCCATAAGCACCTGCCCATACTGCGTTGCGAAATGGGCCGTTTCACCGTGCGAAATGGGCCGTTTCGCGCTCCGATTCGGCCCATTTCGCAATGCAAAACGGCCCATTTTACAACACGTTCATATCATACTGATTACCAGATAATTACACAACAAGTATTTTACCGTTAAGCACTATCGGCAGAAACAGGCATACAACCACGCCATGTGATACTGTCTGTAGCTCCGTAGGTGGGCCATCGCGTCATGAACGTAGCCTCACCTACTTGACCGTGCGGACAGAAAATGCGTACACGGCCGCAAAAAATCAATGTTCTGTCGGAGTGTCTGAAAAAATATTTGTAATTTAGCAGTCGATTAATACGAACATAAATCCAAATACAAAAGATGAGACACAATTTCGTGACAATCGCCGATTTGAGTAAGGATGAGATTGAGTACCTTATTCAGTTGGTCTCCGAGTTTGAGAAACACCCCAACCGCGAGCTTCTCAAAGGAAAAATCGTAGCGACTCTTTTCTATGAGCCATCGACACGCACCCGCCTGAGTTTCGAGACAGCGGCCAACAGGCTGGGAGCCAAGGTCATCGGATTCAGCGATGCCAAGGCCTCAAGCGTATCGAAAGGCGAGACCCTCAAGGACACAATACTCATGGTGTCTAACTATGCCGACGTGATAGCCATGCGCCACTACATAGAGGGTGCGGCGCAATATGCCAGCGAGGTGGCGCCCGTACCTATCATCAATGCCGGCGACGGCGCACACATGCACCCGTCACAGTGTCTACTGGATTTATACTCGATATACAAGACTCAAGGCACTCTTGAGAACCTCAGCATCTACCTCGTGGGCGACCTGAAGTACGGCCGCACCGTACACTCGCTCATCACGGCCATGCGCCACTTCAATCCCACCTTCCACTTCATCGCGCCCAAGGAGCTCGCCATGCCGGCAGAGTACAAGCTCTACTGCAAGGAGCACGGCATAAAGTACTTCGAGCACACCGCCTTCAACGAGAAGGTGATAGCCGATGCCGACATACTCTATATGACGCGCGTGCAGAAGGAGCGGTTCTCCGACCTCATGGAGTACGAGCGCGTGAAGAACGTGTACATACTCCGCCGCGACATGCTGCGCAACGCCAAGGACAACATGAAGATAATGCACCCCCTGCCACGCGTCAACGAGATAGCCTACGACGTGGACGACGACCCGCACGCCTACTACATACAGCAGGCACAGAACGGTCTGTACGCGCGTGAGGCCATATTCTGCTACGCCCTCGGCATAACGCTCGACCAAGTGAAGGCCGACAACACCATACTGCAATAACACTACTGTACACGAACCAAAAAGCAAACGACAATGAGCAAGAAAGAAAGACTGGTGGCCGCCATTGAGAACGGCACCGTCATAGACCACATACCGGCCAACAAGACATCGCAGGTGGCCACGCTGCTGAAACTCAGCGAACTGAAGAATCCCGTGACCATAGGCTACAACTACCCATCGAAGAAGGTGGGCTGCAAGGGCATAATAAAGGTGTCGGACAAGTTCTTCACCGATGAGGAGATATCGCGCCTGTCGGTGGTAGCCCCCAAAGTGGTGCTCAACATAATAAAGGACTACGAGGTGGTGGAGAAGAAGACCGTGGAGACTCCCGACGAGATACGCGGCATAGTGAAGTGCAACAACCCCAAGTGCATAACCAACAACGAGCCCATGGACACGGTGTTCAACATCGTAGACAAGGCCCACGGCATACTCAAGTGCCGCTACTGCGACAAGGAGCAGGACATCAACAACGTGCAGCTCGTGTAGTCACGACACCGGCACGCACACTACACACATACACAGCATACGCAAAACCGTATATATATAAGATATGAGAAAAGACCAGGAAATATTCCGACTCATAGAGGAGGAGCATCAGCGCCAGCTCAAGGGCATGGAGCTGATAGCGAGTGAGAACTTTGTAAGCGACGAGGTCATGGCCGCCATGGGCTCATACTGCACCAACAAGTACGCCGAGGGACTGCCTGGCAAACGCTACTACGGCGGTTGCGGCGTGGTAGACCAAATAGAGAACCTCGCCATAGAGCGCGTGAAGAAGCTCTTTGACGCCGAGTTTGCCAACGTGCAGCCGCACAGCGGCGCACAGGCCAACGCCGCAGTGATGCTCGCCGTGCTCAATCCCGGCGACACGTTCATGGGTCTCGACCTGTCGATGGGCGGACACCTCAGCCACGGCAGCAGCGTCAACACCAGCGGCATACTGTACCATCCCGTGGCATACACGCTCAACAAGGAGACGGGACGTGTAGACTACGACGAGATGGAGAGACTCGCCATTGAGAACAAACCCAAGCTGATAATAGGCGGCGGCTCCGCATACTCGCGCGAGTGGGACTATGAGCGCATGCGTGCCATAGCCGACAAGGTGGGCGCACTGCTCATGATAGACATGGCACACCCGGCAGGACTCATCGCCGCAGGACTGCTGAAGAACCCCGTGAAGTACGCGCACATCGTGACGACCACCACGCACAAGAGCCTCCGTGGGCCGCGCGGCGGCGTAATACTCATGGGCAAGGACTTCGAGAACCCGTGGGGCAAGCGCACGCCCAAAGGCCAAATCAAGATGATGAGCCAGCTCATCAACTCGGCAGTGTTCCCCGGCATACAGGGCGGTCCGCTCGAGCATGTCATAGCAGCCAAGGCCGTAGCCTTCAACGAGGCATTGCAGCCAGAGTTCAAGGAGTACGCCATGCAGGTGAAGAAGAATGCCGCCGTGCTCGCCGAGGAGCTCATCAAGCGCGGTTTCAGCATAGTGAGCGGCGGCACTGACAACCACTCCATGCTCGTAGACCTGCGCACCAAGTACCCCGAGCTTACGGGCAAGGTGGCCGAGAACGCCCTCGTGGCCGCAGACATCACCTGCAACAAGAACATGGTGCCGTTTGACTCGCGCAGCGCATTCCAGACATCGGGCATACGCCTCGGCACACCCGCCATCACCACACGCGGTGCCAAGGAGGACCTCATGGTGCTCATAGCCGAGCTCATAGAGAAGGTGCTCAATGCGCCTGAGGACGAGGCTGTCATCAGCGAGGTGCGTGCCAAGGTCAACGACACGATGAAAGCATATCCGCTGTTCGCCTACTAACAGCCACACCACATGTCATAAGTGAGGGTGACGCGCCCATAGCATCGTGCGTCGCCCTTACTTTCACACTCCATACCACGCCTCATGTTCCAGACAGCAGCAGTCATCATCATAGTCATAGCCGCAGCAGCATTGGCCGTAAGGCATGTGTACCTGACGGTGAAAATGTCGCGCGACGGCTGCTACGACTGTCCACTGAAGGCCGCCTGCGACAAGAATAAAGCGGCAAAACGCACAAAAAGCGACAAAACGCATAGAAAAAACACCTGTAAAATTTTGCAGGACCGATAATTTGTTGTACCTTTGCAACCGCAAACAAGGAAATGGTGCCTTGGATGAGTGGCTTAGTCAACGGTCTGCAAAACCGTCTACGGCGGTTCGAATCCGCCAGGCACCTCCACACAGCAGAATCGCAATCGTACTCCGATTGCGATTTTTTTGTTTTATACCTCACACTCTATCCCTTCGTTTTATAACAAAATGTTACAAAGCAACCAATCTTTACAAAGAAGTGTTAATATTCGGGCCACGCGATAAACTTTACACCAGATATCGGCATCTAACCATCAGTAATACATCATAACACGCAGTACGGCAGACAGATGTGCAAACATATAATATAAACTACATACTGATAAGATGAACAGAATATCAAAGAAATGCGTCGCAGTACTCATGCTACTTGCTGCATTCGGGCAAGCGGAGGCACGCCTGTGGACTCTGAGCGACTGCGTAAGCTACGCACTCTCAAACAACATCTCGCTGAAAAAGACCAAGGTGCAACAACTCAGCGCACTCGAGGACGTGAAGCAGAGCCAGGCCGCACTACTGCCCTCGCTCGACTTCTCCACATCGCAGAACGTCACTTACCACCCGTGGCCTGAGACAGGACAGCAGACCGTGGCCAACGGATACGTGCAGTCGAGCGTAGACAAGGTGTACTACAACGGGTCGTACATGGTGAACGGCAACTGGACGGTGTGGAACGGCGGACGCAACACCAACCAGGTGAAACTCAACAAACTTACCGAGCAGCAGGCCGTGCTCGACTCAGCACAGACCGCCAACAGCATACTTGAGCAGATAGCACAGCTCTACGTACAGATACTCTACTCCACCGAAGCCATCAAGGTGAACAAGGCGAGCCTTGAGACGAGCAAGGCCAACGAGGAGCGCGGCATATCCATGGTGGGCGTAGGCAAGATGAGCAAGGCCGACCTGGCACAGCTCACGGCACAGCGGGCACAGGACGAGTACAACATAGTGGAGGCTGAGAGCAACCTACGCAACTACAAACGCCAACTGAAGCAGTTGCTTCAGATTACCGATGATGAGGAGTTCGACATAGCGGTGCCCGAGACCACCGACGACATGGCCCTCGCCGACGTGCCGGCACTCAACAGTGTATATACGGCCACGCTGCAACACCGCCCCGAGATAAAGGCCGCACAGCTCGGAGTGGAGAGCAGTGAGCTGAGCCTGAAGATAGCCAAGGCGCAGCGTCTGCCCTCACTGGGCCTCAACCTCGGCGTAGGCACCAACACCACATCAATGAGCAACAACGCATGGGGCTCACAGCTGAAGACCAACTTCAACGTGGGTGGCGGACTGACCTTGAGCATTCCGCTCTTCGACAACCGCTCCGCAAAGACCGCCGCCAACAAGGCCATACTGCAACGCGAGAACTATCTGCTCGACATGAAGGACAAGCAGACCACCCTCTACTCCACCGTGGAGAACTACTGGTTACAGGCCGTGACCAGCCAAAATAAGTTCAAGGCCGCCAAAGTGTCTACGGAGAGCGCACAGACCAGCTACGACCTGCTGAGTGAGCAGTTCCGCCTCGGACTGAAAAACATAGTCGAGCTGATGACAGGGAAGGACAACCTGCTCAAGGCACAGCAGAACGAGCTGCAGAGCAAGTATCTCGCCATACTCAACCTCCACATGCTCAACTTCTACAAGTCGGGCGAGCTCAAATGAGAATACATCAACAGGAAAAATATAAAACCACATAACGAACATGAAGAAAATAAGCAAAGTCTATATCGCTGCCGGCGTTGTAGCGGTCATAGCCATTACCTCCTGGATGTTGTCGGACGGCAAGAAAGAACAAGAAGTGTCATTCGACATGGCCAAGGTGGCACCGGCAAACCTCATGACAAGCGTCACGGCCACTGGTACCATAGAGCCTGTGACAAGCGTCACGGTAGGTACGCAGGTCAGCGGCATTGTAAGCAAGCTGTACGTAGACTACAACAGCGTGGTGAAGAAGGGACAGGTGATAGCGGAGCTCGACAAGACCAACCTCATAAGCCAGCTCAATGCCGCCAAGGCCACGCTCGTGAGCGCACAGAGCAAGCTCAGCTACGAGTCGGCAAACTACAAGCGCTACACTACATTATATAATAAGGGACTCGTCAGCGCCGATGAATACGAGAACGCACAGCTCACCTTCAAGCAGGCACGCGAGCAGGTGGTGTCGGCAAAGGAGGAGGTGCAACGCGCACAGACCAACCTCGGCTATGCCACCATCACGTCGCCCATCGACGGCATAGTGCTGTCGAAGTCGGTAGAGGAAGGCCAGACCGTAGCGGCAAGTTTCTCTACCCCTGAGCTCTTCACCATAGCACAGAACCTCAAAGAGATGCAGGTGGTGGCCGATGTAGACGAGGCCGATATAGGCGATGTGAAGGAAGGCGAGCGCGTGACGTTCACCGTGGACGCCTACCCCGACGACACCTTCGAGGGCACAGTGAAGCAAGTACGGCAGGAAGCCACCACTACAAACAATGTGGTGACATACGATGTGGTGATAAGTGCGCCTAACGCCGAGCTGAAACTGAAGCCGGGACTCACCGCGAGCGTCACCATCTACACCGCCGAGCGCAAGAACGTGACATGCGTATCAAGCAAGGCCCTGCGCTACACGCCTACGAAGGAGACCGTGGGCAAGCGCAAGATAGTAGACTGCAACGGCAAGAACAAGGTGTGGACTCTTGAGGGCAACAACATCGTGGCGCACAGAGTGAACATTGGCATGACCGATGGCAAGAACACCGAGATACTCAGCGGCATAAACAACGGTGCGCAGGTCATCTCTGGCGTAAGCGTGAAGAGCGGTGATGACGACGACATGGCCGACAGCGACGGCGGCGAGAAGAGCCCGTTCGCACCCGGTCCTCCGGGAAAAAACAAGAAGAAATAAAGCAGTAAAGGAGAACTGACAGTATGGACAACAACAAGAAAGTAGTCATTGAGCTACAAAACGTGAAGCGCGAGTTCGTCGTCGGCGACGAGACGGTGCATGCCCTCCGTGGCGTGTCGTTCAAGATATACGAGGGCGAGTTCGTGACCATCATGGGTAAGTCGGGCTCTGGCAAGTCTACGCTCCTCAACCAGCTGGGATGTCTTGACACGCCCTCAAGCGGTGAGTACCTGCTCGACGGCATCTCCGTGCGCACCATGTCGAAGTCGCAACGGGCCGTGCTTCGCAACAGGAAGATTGGTTTCATATTCCAGAACTACAACCTCCTGCCCAAGACCACGAGCGTGGAGAACGTGGAACTGCCTCTCATGTACAACTCTGAGGTTGGCGCGAAGGAGCGTTTCGACAGGGCCGTGGCGGCACTGAAGGCCGTGGGACTGGGCAGCAGACTGTATCACAAGTCCAATCAGATGTCTGGAGGACAGATGCAACGCGTGGCCATAGCACGGGCACTGGTCAACAACCCGGCCGTGATACTCGCCGATGAGGCCACCGGCAATCTTGACACACGCACTTCGTTTGAGATACTCGTGCTCTTCCAGAAACTGCATGCCGAGGGGCGCACCATCATATTCGTGACCCACAACCCCGACATAGCGCACTACTCCTCACGCAACATCATGCTACGCGACGGACATGTGATAAGCGACGAGTACAACACCAACATATTCTCGGCTGCCGATGGGCTGGCGGCGCTGCCGCCCAACTCGGACGAATAATTAGTCGTCAGTGAGTAATTATTAATTATCAGTTATTAGTTATTAATGGTTAGTGTTAATCATAGAACAAGGCGGTCTGCCTTCCAGACACTCAATATATGGTTTGGCACCTCCGATTTGTTTCTGCATTACACCCCAAAGGCGATACATGTCTGATTAAGGACTAATCATTAATAACTAATAACTAACAATTAATCATTACCAACCGACAGCTAATCATCAGTAAACAACAATTAATAATTACAGAAAGTGAACTACACCAACTTATTCAAGATAGCTCTGCGTGCCATTGCCGCCAACAAGATGAGGTCGTTTCTCACGGCTCTCGGCATCATCATCGGTGTGGCATCGGTAATCACGATGCTCGCCATAGGCCAAGGCTCGAAGAAGAGCATACAGGCAAACATTGCCGAGATGGGCTCAAACATGATAATGATAAGTCCAGGTGCCGACAGAGGGCCGGGCGGAGTGAGACAGGACGCGTCGTCAATGGAGACGCTGAAACTCACCGACTATAATGCACTGAAGGACGAGTGCAACTACATCAAGGGCATAAGTCCTACGGTGAGCAGCAGCGGACAGTGGATATACGGCAACAACAACACGCCGTCGTCAATATACGGTGTGAACAACGACTACCTCGACATACGCCAGTTGTCGGTGAGCGACGGCGAGATGTTCACCGATGCCGACATCAAGTCGAGCGCCAAGGTTTGCATACTCGGACAGACCGTAGTAGACAACTTGTTCTCCGACGGCTCCGACCCGGTGGGCCGCGTGGTGCGCTTCAATTCCATACCTTTCCGCGTGATAGGCGTGCTCAAGAAGAAAGGCTACAACTCCATGGGTATGGACCAGGACGACCTGGCTCTCGCCCCATACACTACGGTTATGAAGCGCATCCTCGCCCAGACGTACCTTGGCGGCATTACCTGCTCGGCCATAACCGAGGGTGTCACCGACAAGGCTACGGAGGAGATAACGAAGATACTGCGCCGCACCCACAAGCTGAAGGATGCCACAGACAATACTGAGGCCGATGACGACGATTTCAACATACGCTCTCAGGAGGAGCTGGCCAGCATGATGAACTCTACGACCAACATGCTCACCATACTATTGGGATGTGTGGCCGGCATATCGCTCATCGTGGGTGGTATCGGTATCATGAACATCATGTACGTGAGCGTCACCGAGCGCACGAGGGAGATAGGTCTGCGCATGAGTGTAGGCGCACGCGGCATAGACATCCTCAACCAATTTCTCATTGAGGCCATCCTCCTGAGCGTGACGGGCGGACTCATCGGAGTGCTGTTTGGTGTCGGGGCGTCGTATGCAGTAAACATCATTGCGCACTGGCCCATATACATACAGCCATGGAACATCATCATGAGCTTCGCCGTATGCACGTTCACTGGTGTGTTCTTTGGGTGGTACCCGGCAAAGAAGGCCGCACAACTCGACCCGATAGAGGCCATCAGATACGAATAGCAGAGCCAGACATTGCCGCCAGTACCGCACTACTGCCCCAGCGGCAAGGTCTAAGCCTCTACGCAACAGACATTGACACCCCATACGGTAAGGCTATTGCCATCGGGCAATCGGCATTACGCCGCACACCGTGGAAGCCATTGCCATCAAGCCATCGGCATGACACCACACATGGTGAGGTCTCTGTCATCAAGCAATCGGCATTACAACTCCAATAACAAGGCCATCTGTCATTACACAATAGGCAGCCAACGGCCTACGACTGAAAAATATTCCAGAGAGCGACACTATATAAGAAAAGGTTCATGAAGATTATAAAAGCCAAGCCAAATGCTTCGGGTGACATGTCATTCGGCACTGGCTTGGCTCTTGTTTAGCTGCTGACACAAAAAAAGGAAGCACACGCCCATTAGGCATAGCTTCCTGTCTTATATCTCAAGAATAGTCTTTTACTTCTGTCTGGTGGCTTATCTTATCCTGTCAGCCGAACGCACCAACCTCTCGTCAGCCATTATACCGTTACGTGCCATGACGTACAGCACTATGGTAATAAAAGGCAGTACTGAAGCAAAGCGGATATGCATGGCACTGCCACCGCCCTGTAATACGAAGTGGTGCAGCGCAAGTATCAAGTACCATACTACCATAAGCATGATGTTCAGGACACAAAGGCGGCTCTGGAGTCTGCGGTTATTGAACTTGACAATCGTGCATACATTTATCACGCACGACAATACAAGCACTGCGCCCAGCGACCATGTCCAAGCGATATGGGGCGCATCATCGCCATCGAAGCCGAAATTGCTGATGGTTGCGGCAGATGCGCCATTAACGTCGGCACCAGCGAGCGGCATGCAAAGGCATACGACAGCACACAGAAGAGCGAGTATCAAGTACACCGTCTGCTTGCGCTGTATCATACCTCCTTATTTTGTGCTGCATCAGCAGCAGGGTCACGATAATAGATATTGCCATCAACAAACTCCTGTGTAGCAAGAAGTGTAGGCTTCGGGAGCTTCTCGTAGTAGCGCGATATCTCTATCTGCTCGCGGTTCTCAAACACTTCCTCAAGTGAGTCGTTGTAAGAAGCGAACTCAGCCAACTTCTTGTTGAGGTCTTGTTTGATTTCTACAGAAATCTGATTGGCGCGTTTCGAGATGACGACAACACTCTCATAGATGTTTCCAGTCTCATCACACAAGTCCATGATGTTGCGTGTGACGGTGTTGACCGGTGCCTTTGACTTTTTATAATCCATAGAATATTTTAAAAATTAATCTTTTGTTACTTGTTTGCACTTGGTGATATACTTCTCTGCCGTGGCCTTGTCCTTAGAGTCTGGGTACTCATTGATGAATCCATAGCACTCATCCTCTGCGTCCTGATAGCGTTCGAGTTTCTTCTCTTCAACGCTCTGCTGTGCCAGTTCGTACTTGCTCTTCATGACAAGGAGGGCAAACTTCTCGCGCATAGAAGTGTAAGGGTAATCCTTCAGGGCATTCTGCGCGGTTATGATACAAGCCTCGTAGTTGTTTCCACCGCTTGTGCAGTTGCCGAAATACTGCCCGAGGTCATAGTAGAGCTGTGCCGAATACAGTTCCTTCAGCACCAGTTTGTCCTGCAATTCAAACAGTTTTTTCTGCGCTACCTCCTTATGCGCGGCATCGGGGAAGATGTCAAGGTACTCCTGAAACGCTGATATCGCGGCCACGGTCTGGCTCTGGTCAAGACGCGGTTCGGGCGTAGACATATACAGACTCTGCCCTACATAGAACTTAGCCATCTCGGCATACACTCCTTTGGGGTAACTTGAGTAGTATTTTTTGAATGTCGCAGCAGAGCCTTCGTAGTCTTTGTTGCAATATTCTGACATTGCCAGCATGTAAAGGCTCTCCTGTGCGTTGTCCGTTCCTTTCTGCAATGTGACGAGATCCTGCAACAGTGTGTTTGCACGGGTATAACGTCCTTTTGCAAAGCACTCCTTGGCATACTCATATTTATAAGCATAGTCTGTAGTCCTATAAACCTGATTGAACTCATTTGCGCAGCTTGTAAGCAACAAGGCAGTAACGGCTATGATTGGAAAAAACTTTTTCATAAAAACCTTTTTGAATTGCAAAATTAGTGATAATTATTTTATTCACAAAGCATCAGTTTTCTTTTTTCACAAAAAATAGCTTTAATCTTGGTTATTACAACATTTTTCACTAAATTTGTTTTTTGCTATTTCAACATTTCTAAGGAGCTGACATGAAATTTAGTCTGGAATCGAAATACTCGCCCACTGGCGACCAACCGCAAGCCATAGCGCAACTTACAGATGGCATAAGGAACGGAGACCGCGCACAGGTGCTGCTCGGCGTGACAGGCTCGGGCAAGACTTTCACCATGGCCAACGTCATAAAGAACATCAACCGCCCTACTCTTATACTCAGCCACAACAAGACTCTGGCCGCACAGTTGTACGAGGAGATGAAAGGCTTCTTCCCAAACAACGCCGTGGAGTATTACGTATCATACTACGACTACTATCAGCCGGAAGCCTATCTGCCGTCAACCGACACTTATATCGAGAAAGACCTCGCCATTAATGAGGACATAGACAAGCTGCGTCTGGCTGCAGTGAGCGCATTGCTCTCGGGCCGACAGGATGTCATCGTGGTATCATCGGTGTCGTGCATATATGGCATGGGAGGCCCAACGGCAATGGCCAACAGCATCATCACGGTGAAGAGGGGCGACACCGTAGACCGTAACGCATTCTTACGCAAGCTCGTCGATGCCCTATACGTGCGCAATGACATAGACCTGAAGAGGGGATTCTTCAGGGTGAAGGGCGACACCGTAGATATATTCATGGCTTATAGCGACAACATACTGCGCATATCATGGTGGGATGACGAGATAGACAGCATAGAGGAACTTGACTCAGAGACATTTCACCGCATAGCATCATTTGACGACTATCAGATATATCCTGCAAACATCTTCGTCACATCGAAAGAGCAGACAGACAGCGCCATACGCATGATACAGGACGACCTCACCGCGCAAATAGAATATTTCGAGGGGTTGGGCGACAACATCAAGGCGCAGCGCATAAAGGAACGCGTGGAGTATGACATGGAGATGATAAAGGAGCTGGGTCATTGCAGCGGCATAGAGAACTACTCCCGATACTTCGACGGGCGCGAACCCGGCCAGCGTCCTTACTGTCTGCTTGACTTTTTCCCTAAAGACTATCTCATGTTCATAGACGAGAGCCACGTCAGCGTGCCGCAGATAAGCGCGATGTATGGCGGCGACCGTGCGAGGAAACAGAATCTTGTAGAGTACGGATTCCGTCTGCCAGCAGCCTTCGACAACCGTCCTCTGAAGTTTGATGAGTTCATGGATATGGTCAATCAGGTAGTGTATGTCTCCGCCACGCCAGCCGATTTCGAGCTGAACGAGGCCGAAGGCATAGTCGTTGAGCAGATTATACGCCCCACAGGGCTGCTCGACCCTGAGATAGAAGTGCGCCCGAGCGAGAACCAGATAGACGATCTCATGGACGAGATATTGGTGCGCTGCAACCGCGATGAACGTGTTCTGGTGACAACTCTTACCAAGCGCATGGCCGAGGAACTCACCGAATACCTACTGAACAACGGCGTGAAAGCCAACTACATACACAGTGACGTGGCCACCCTCGACCGAGTGAAGATTATGAACGACCTCAGGACTGGCGTATATGACGTACTTGTGGGCGTAAACCTGCTACGAGAGGGACTCGACTTGCCCGAAGTGTCGCTTGTAGCCATACTCGATGCCGACAAGGAGGGATTCCTACGCAGCCGCCGTTCGCTCACACAGACTGCTGGACGAGCAGCCCGCAACGTCAACGGCAAGGTCATAATGTATGCCGATGTCATCACCGAGAGCATGCAGCAGACCATCAATGAGACGGCGAGACGGCGCAGCATACAGTTGAAATACAACGAAGAGCACCATATCACGCCCAAACAGATACAGAAAGACATACGCGAGACGTTCGCATCTGCATCCAAGCCACAGGACACAAACCGCAAGGATACGGCACAAAAGGGCTATGCACCATTCGTAGAACCGCATGCCGTGGCCTTCGCTGCCGACCCAATCATCATGAGAATGAGCCGCCAGCAACTGCAAAAGAGCATAGAGGCCACCACAGAACGGATGAAACAGGCCGCTAAAGACCTCGACTTCATACAAGCAGCACAGTACCGTGACGAGATAGTAAGACTGCAACAGCAGCTTGACGACAAGGGTAAGGAAGGCGAATAAACAACCGTACGCCCCCAGACCACGCCCTCACGCCAAGCCATACACGCCCCACTCCACAGTCAAACCACACACATACGGGTCATACCGAGGCACGTCATGCCAAGAATTGAAATAAAGTTAAATATCAGTTATTTGAGCGTGTCATGCGTTTTATTTATTAATTTTGCAACAAATTTAAGACAAAAAGGCATTATTTTAAAACAAATAAAGCATCAACTCTAAGTAAACAAAACATCAATTCAAGATAAACAAAACATCAATTCAAGATAAATAAAACATCAAGATTATGAAAAGACTGCTGATAACGATATTCATGTTCCTTCCAATGCTGGCAATGGCACAAAGCGACTGGGAGCGTCCCGACACGAAAAAGGACAACATCGAGACCTCTTCATCTACGAAAAAGAAGGCCAAGAAAGAGAAAAGCACAAAGGCGGAAGCCGTGAAAAGCACGCCTACGACAGCCAAGTCAAAAGCCACTCTCAGCGAGTCAGACAAGGACTACAAGTATCTCAAGGAAGGTGCCGTGCCCGAAGTAGACGGCAACATAATATTCACCTTCGACGTAGACATGCCCGGGCTGTCTGCCCAGCAGGTCTACGACAAGGCATACGTTGCGCTCGACAGCATAGCAGCAGAGCCCGACCAGATAAAGAGCGGCATAGCACTCGTCAACAAGAAAGACCACAGCATAGCCGCACAGTACAGCGAGTGGATGACGTTCAAAAAGAACTTCGTGAACCTCGACCGCTCCAAATTCAACTACACCATCATAGCCAACTGCACCGACGGACACCTCGCCCTCACCCTGTCACGTATGACATACATCTACGATGAAGGCCGTCCGACGGCATTGAAAACCACGGCTGAGAAATGGATTGCAGACAAAGTGGCCATCAACAAGAAGGGCACCAAGCTGCTGCCAGGCTCTGCCAAGTTCCGCCGAGCCACCATCAACCGCAAGGATGCAATCTTTGCCAAGATACAGAGATTAGTGAAATAAAACCGCAACGCGACATGATTTCCGAACAAGAAGGGCCACAGTTGCCCCGCCACAGGCGTGGAGAGAGCGACAGCTCCGTTGACAGATTCTTCAAGACGCGCAACATACTGAACATCATCTTCATCATTGGAGCCGTCATTGGCATGATAGTCTACTTCTTTGCCGCCCGCAATACAGGCACAATAATAATTATAGGCGCAATGCTATTCAAGGTAATAGAGTGCTGCCTGCGATTCATTCGTTGATGTACAAGCTATTATACACTCTTCTCTTTCTTCTCGTCGTGCCGGCAAAGATGTCGGCACAGTTTGACACATACAATCAAATGGACACTGACGGCAACGTGACGACGCGTAGGACGAAAGAGAACACCGACTCTTTGGGCACCGACAAGGAGGTGCCCAAAGGCATAAAAGTATGGACTGTGGACGAGAAATTCGGCGACAGGCACAAGGCCGAGCCCGACACTCTGTCACACATGTTCATGAACACGATATTCACCACAGGTCTGAAGGGTGAATACAACACTACCGGCAACCTCGGTGCGCCACGCATAAACCGCATATTCATAGACCGCATGCCCACCGAGCAGTTCCTGTTCACGCAGCCTTACGACTTCTTCGTAAAGCCCGTCAGCACGTTCCACTTCCTCAACACGCTGTCTCCCATCACCAACATATCCTACAATACGGCAGGAAACAGAACCAACGGTGAGGACCACCTGAACGCCAAGTTTGGCGTGAACGCTGGCAAGAGGCTGGGCGTAGGCTTCATATTCGACTACATATACGGCCGTGGCTACTACCAGAACCAGAGCACGTCGCACTTCAACTACACGATGTTCGGCTCCTATCTCGGCGACCACTACCAAGCACACCTGCTCCTCTCCACCAACCATCAGAAGGTGACGGAGAACGGAGGCATCACCAACGACAACTACATATCGCACCCAGAGAGCTTCGACGACAACTTCGCCGCCAACGAGATACCTACTGTTCTGGAGAACAACTGGAACCGAAACGACAACCAGCACGTATTCCTCACACAGCGTTACAACGTGGGCTTCAGCCGCAAGGTGAAGATGACCGAGGAGGAAATCAAGGCCCGTAAGTTCGCCATGGACTCCAAACGCGACAACGACGCGCAGAAGAAACGCGACAAGCAGCTCAAGGCCGCCAAGCTAAATGGCAAATCCACCGTCAATAACGATGATGATGACGAGGCCTCATACGCCGGCCGTCCCGACGATGCCGTGATAGCCGGCAACGAGCCTGACGAACAGAAGAGCGCCGAGAAGCCCGGCCGCGTGACCGTAGGCGACAAGGCCACTGCCGACAGTCTGCTCGCCATACAGGACAAGGCCAAGCAGGACACAGCGTGGATGAAAGACGAATACGTGCCCGTGACGAGTTTCATACACACCATGAAACTCGACAACTACAACCGTATATACCAAGCCTACCGCTCACCGGCAGACTTCTATGCCAACGACTACAACGCAGGGCCATACCACAACGACTCCATATACGACAAGACCTCGCACCTGCGCATGCAGAACACGTTTGCCATATCGCTGCTTGAAGGATTCAACAAGTGGGCAAAAGCCGGCCTGAAGGCTTTTGTCACCTCCGACTTCCGCCACTTCGTGCTGCCAGACACCATCAAGTCTACCACCTCATACAATGAGCACAACCTGAGTGTCGGAGGACAACTGAGCAAGGCCGAGGGCCATACACTGCACTACAACGTGCTGGCTGAGACGTGGCTGACTGGAGAGGATGCAGGACAACTGAAGATTGATGCCTCTGCCGACCTCAACTTCCGCCTGTTCGGCGACACCGTGACGCTGGCAGCCAAAGGATTCCTGCACAGGCTGAACCCCACATTCTACCACCGCCACTACCACTCGCGCCACTTTTGGTGGGACGACGACAACCTCAGTAAGACACTGCACACACGCATAGAGGGCCTGTTCTCATACCGCAAGACCAACACTGCGCTGCGCGTGGCGTTTGACGAGATAAAGGACTATACCTACATGGCTATGGGCTACGACATCGACGACGACTTCATGCGCCACAACAACACCGTAGACGTGCGGCAGAAGAGCGGTGCCATCACCATACTCACACTGGCGCTGAGCCAGGACTTCCGTCTCGGCCCGCTGCGTTGGGAGAACGTCATCACCTATCAGAAGTCCACCGACAACGACGTGCTGCCGCTCCCCGACCTCAACATATACACCAACCTGTACCTGAGGTTCAAGATAGCACACGTGCTGAGCTGCGACTTCGGAGCCGACGGACGCTACTACACCAAGTACTACGCCCCCGACTACAGCCCCGCGCTCGGCCAATATGCGGTGCAAGCAGGCAGCAACCGCATCAAGACTGGCAACTACCCGTTGGTGAACGTATATGCCAACTTCAACCTGAAGCGCACGCGCTTCTTCGTGATGATGAGCCACATCAATGCCGGCAGCGGCAACCGCGACTACTTCGTCACGCCCCACTACCCTCTCAACCAGCGCATATTCCGCTTCGGTCTGAGCTGGAGTTTCTTCAACTGATGCCCTGTCAAGCACCGCATGGCACAGACATCATGACATAAAGACGAGCGCAGACCTGGCCACGGCCGTGTCTGCGCTCGTCTTTGCATTTCCAAGCACACTACGTAATTTTATCTTTTCACGATATGGACACGATGAGCAAGAAGCAGCGCCACAACAACATGGCGGCAATACACAGCAAGGACACGAAGCCCGAGCTCATCGTGCGCAAGTATCTCTTCGCACATGGGTTCAGATACCGCTTGAACCTCAACAGACTGCCCGGTCACCCAGACATAGTGCTGCGCAAGTACCGCACATGCATCTTCGTGAACGGATGTTTCTGGCATGGGCACACAGACTGCCGCTACTTCAGACTGCCCACTACCAACCGTAAGTTCTGGACTGACAAGATAGCACGCAACCGTACACGTGACATACGCGACCAGAAACGCCTCGCCGACATGGGCTGGCACTGCATCACCGTATGGGAATGTGAGCTGAAGCCCGGCCACAGAGAGGCCACGCTTGAGTCGCTATGCTTCACGCTCAACCACATATTCCTGAAAGACCACAGCATAAGCATCAGCCGCCCACAGCCATACGCCATGCCACAGGAGGAGCCGCAGCTCGCAGCGGAGCCGCAACCAGACGGCTACAAGAGTCCAGACTATGAGCATGCGCCACACACCAAGCACGATGCCGAACGCTGAATGCACGCGGCACATGGCCAGACAGGCGCCAGCGACCGTCAGCAGCCGTCAGGCCAAGAGAGCGGCCGATGACAGCAGACCGTACAAGAACATGTTGCGTGCCGTCTTGCCCAGCACCCTGTTGAGCTCCGCGCCACGGCCTATGCGCCTCATCTCCGCAGCAGTGGCCACATGGAACGGCAGATAGAGCAGCACCAACAACGCCCACCATGAGTTGCGGCAGGCTATGACGGCCACAGTCAGCACACAAGCCACCACGCCAAGGAGCAAGTACAGCCACAAGCCGCCACGCGCACCGATTCTCACTATGAGCGTCATCTTGCCAGTACGGCGGTCATTGTCTATATCGCGGTAGTTGTTCACCACGAGCAGGGTGTCTATGGCCAGTCCGCATGCCACCGACAGCACCACCACATGCAGCGGTATGGAGAACAGCGGTGAGGCCGGGGACACGAGCCAGCAGGTCAGGCACACAGGCACGATGCCGAAGAACACCAGTACCAGTACGTCACCCAGTCCCATGTACGACAGCGATATGGTGTACAGGAAGCAGAACACCACACACGCCATACCCACCATTATCATCTCCCATCCGCCATAGTAGACCAGCGGCAACCCCACGAGGCACGCCACGGCCGTGGTCACAACGAGAGCCATGCGCATGGCACCGGCCGTCACCCATCCCTGCGAGCACGCCCGTTTCGGGCCAAGCCGCTGCTCATCGTCGGCCCCCTTCATGAAGTCGAAGTAATCGTTCACGAAGTTGGCGTCCACCTGCATGATGAAGGCGAACAGCACGCACAACACGGCTGGCACCCACCTCACCTCACAGCCGAAGCTGTCTACGGCACACGCTATACCCATCATCACGGGCACAGCAGCCCCCGTCAGCGTCTTTGGACGGGCGGCAAGGAGCCACGCCTTATATGAGTTTACCTCCACATTATCATCTTTCATGATTATCGTTTCTATATAGACAAAAGCCTCAATTATTAATGTTTGTTCTTGCAAAATTAGCCATAATAGATTAATTTTGCAAATAAATCGCTACATCATTCCTATGAACACACGAAATGTAAGTCTTGACATAATGGAATTTGTCGAACAGAACATACTGCCACGGTACGCCATGTTCGACAAAGCCCACAACCTCTCGCATGTCAACAGCGTGATAAAACGCTCGCTCACCCTGGCCCTCACCATCGGTGCCGACATAGACATGGCATACGTCATAGCCGCCTATCACGACCTGGGGCTTGACGGTCCGCGTGCCATACACCACATCACGGGCGGCAAGATACTCGCCAGTGACGCGCGTCTGCGCCGCTGGTTCTCTCCCGAACAGATAAAGATAATGCGCGAAGCCGTAGAGGATCACCGTGCCTCGGCCTCACACGCCCCACGGAGCATCTATGGCAAGATAGTGGCCGAGGCCGACCGCGACATCAGCCCTGAGACAGTGTTCAGGCGCACCGTGCAGTATGGTCTGGCACACTACCCCGAGATGTCGGAGGAGGAGCACTGGGCACGCTTCGCCGAGCACATGGACAACAAGTACTCATCGCACGGATACATCAAGCTGTGGATACAGAACTCCCCCAACCAGAAGTCGCTCAACGACATACGCAACATCATCAACGACCCCGAGGCACTGCGCAGGGAGTTTGACAAATACTTCCATGAGGAGCGGCAGTGAGCGCATCGCCACACTGGCCGCGCACAAGAGGGCATAAGACCATGCCGCACCATCAATCACTCAAAACGAATATTAAGTAGATAATCAAAATTTCTCTTATGTCAAGAATCAGAGAAACAACGTTCGGCGAAAGCCAATTACAGTAACGGCAAAGCCGTTATACCGTCTCTAACTCTTTATTTTATTTATAGAATAAAGTATCTGCAAAAAGGAAAATCCCCCAATTCCCTAATTCTTGACACAAAAAATACATGGAGAGTTGATTTAATATAGACTGATTCCGAACACTTACTTATCACAATACTATCATGAACATAGATATCAAAGCCAACAAAGAGGAATTCCTTGAGTTGCTGCGCTCCACCAAGCGCGACGGCATAGAGGATGTCATCACCGACCTCGAGAACTTAGGATTCTTCTCCGCTCCGGCATCAGCCGGGCATCACCTCAACGTGGAGGGAGGCCTCGTGCTCCACTCCATCAACACATGCAAGGCGGCACTCGCCGTATGGGAGGCCATGAAACCGCTTGAGCCGTCGCTCCAGACAGAGGTGTCGCGCGACAGCCTCATCATCGCCAGTCTGCTGCACGACGTATGCAAGGCCGACATATACGTCCGCTCGGTGAAGAAACGCCGCAACGTGCTCGGGCAGTGGGAGGACACTGAGGGCTACAAGGTGAGCTACAAGGAGTTTCCGATGGGCCACGGCGAGAAGTCGGTGATACAGCTCCTGTGCAGCGGTCTCGACATGACCGATGCCGAGATGCTGGCCATACGCTGGCACATGGGGGCATGGGGCATAAACATGAACAGCTACGAGGACCAGCGCTGCTACGACACCGCACGTGCGCTATACCCCTTGGTATCTATCGTGCAGACCGCCGACGGACTGGCCGCAAGCATCATGGAGCGCACCGCCGAGGACGCTGACAACGCCTGAAGCGGCAAAAATCACGCACAACATTTGGCCATTAGCCAATAAAACACTAACTTTGCATCAGCATGACAGACCAGCGAGGGCCATGACCCGTGCTGATATGCATGCCAAGGAGAAAGACTTTGGGGGATTGTGCCGATTCGATCGGGATACTCATCAATTTAAATACGAAAACCGAGACCGCTTCTCTTGTCAATGGCGGGCCACATAAACTCTCAGGAGCCAAGCTGAAAAGCCGGTGGATTACAAAGGCGGAGAGCACTCTTATAATTTCATACTCGGAGTTTCATCACATCATCGGGCAATTCCCCTTTTTCCTTTTCCCCACATCATCACTCACCATCCACGGCATGCCACGCACACAGACGGCAATGCCTTCGTATCACTTATTTTTCAGTTATGTTTTCAGGAATAGTTGAAGAGATGGCGACCGTTGTCGCCATAGACAAGAATCAGGAGAATATAGACTTCACCCTCAGTTGCTCATTCGCACCAGAGCTCACCATCGACCAGAGCGTGGCACACAACGGCGTATGCCTGACCGTAGTGCGCAAGACCGCCGACACCTACACCGTAACGGCCATGAAGGAGACACTCGACCGCTCAAACCTCGGGCTGCTGAAAGTCGGCGACCGCGTGAACGTGGAACGCTCCATGATGATGAACGGCCGGCTCGACGGCCACATCGTGCAGGGACACGTAGACGGCACTGCCGTATGCACAGCCATGAGCGACGCGCAAGGCTCCACGTACTACACGTTCAGATACCACTTCGACAAGGACATGGCACGCCGTGGGTACTTCACCGTAGACAAAGGTTCCGTGACCGTCAACGGTGTATCGCTCACCGTGTGCAATCCCACGGCCGACACCTTCAGCGTGGCGATAATACCCTACACCCACGACAACACCAACTTCTGCGACATAGCCGTAGGCTCCACCGTAAACATTGAGTTCGACATCCTCGGCAAGTACATCGCACGACTCACGGCACTGACCGCAGAATGACACATTTCTGACCGCAGAATGATGCTGCGCTGCCCACAGAGTGGCACATTTACGACCGCCAAGTGACATCATTATATCTGCCGAGCGGTGCTATCCTGCCTGTCAAGCGGTGCAGTTTCATCCCTTGCGCCATGACGTAGGCCATGACATGGCAGCGGTACAATATCACACGCATTCCGCATTGGTTATCAGTAACTTATAAAACGGCCTGTTTCGCAACGCGAAACGGCCCATTTCACAATGTAAAACGGCCCATTTCGCACTGCGAAATGGGCCGTTTTGTGATTAGATACAGATGTCAACATGAAATATCATGGTGACACATGTTCTTTATTCACATATTTTCCAAAAACCATTCTTGTTACTGCCTATGCGGATTATCAGTCCATTAGCCTTCAGCATAGAAATATACTTTCTAACCATCCGCTCACTTATGCCTACCTGTCGTGCCAACTCTGAGCTGGTCTGTGTCCCATCTTCTTTCAAAATATCATATATATTCCAAACGGCATTGGGCAGATTCGGGAAAGCCTCCAGCAATTTATCAGGAACTTTATTAGGAACTTTATTAGGAACCTCATGCAAAGGCTCTCCCTTATGTGCTTCAAGTGTTTTTTGTATTTCGCCAAGCATAAAGTCAATAAACGACCCCGATTGTCCCATATTGGTACTTACTGATATGGCATCATAATACTGCTTCTGATTGGCGTACACCATGTTTTCCACGGGCAGATGCTCGAATATAGGGTTTAGCTTGCTCAATATGAGCGACTGCCACAACCTACCCATACGGCCATTGCCGTCCATAAATGGATGAATAAACTCAAACTCGTAATGAAAAACACACGAACGGATGAGCAGATGGTCATTGCTGTGCCTGAGCCAATCAAACAAATCGGCCATCAAGAAAGGCACCCTATCGGCTGGGGGAGCCATGTGTACACAACCATGCTCAGAAAAAACGCCCACACCACAACTACGGTAACGCCCTGCATTGTCCACAAGTGCCTGCATCATAATACTGTGAGCCTTCAGCAAGTCTGCTTCTTTGAAAGCATCGAGTTTGTGAAATGACTCGTATGTGGCTATGGCGTTCTTCACCTCCTGTATTTGCCGCAACGGTGCCACGACGGTTTTTCCATTCATTATGTCGCGCACCTGTTCCTCTTCGAGTGTATTGCCCTCTATGGCGAGAGAACTGTGTATAGCCTTTATCTTGTTTGCCTTGCGCAACAAGAGCGCATCCTCCTGCTCCATGCGTATGACATAACGCTCTATCAAGCGCGAAATGTCGGCTATCTTGTTGATAACCTCCGCCGATATGGTGAATGGTGGTGTGTACATTGTATTGTTTTTTAAGTAATGCCCAGTCTATATTATACTTATTTATTACTCTTTGTTTGCGTTCCTGCACCTACGAAAAGCCTTTACGAGACAACAAAGATAACGATAATATTCCACTAAGACGAGCGTTTCACGCACTATTTCACCATTTTACATTCGTATGCCTTGTTCCGCTATCAGTCCACTGTCCACTGCCATTCAGTGGTTCGCTCTCCTGTGACATTATATTGATGCCCGCCAATCCAAGGCATAGCAAAAAAATATGGAGGCAAACGTTGGTCACGCTCGTCTCCATATCTATTATTCATTCTTAATGAGTACCCTCAAGCTCTGGTTTTAGAACAGCTTTGAAGGATATACGCCAGCGTCGATAAGGCTCTGTATCTTGTCTACAACGCTCTGACGGTCGGCAGCGTAAGTCACGCCAAACCACTTGCTTGTGGTGTCGAGCACCTTCACGGTAGCGGTTTTCTCGTTGATGAGCTTGTTTACCATCAGCGGAATGAAGAACTCTGCCTTCAGGTTCTCTATGTTCTTCGGATCAGAGAGGAACTCCTTGAAGTAAGCCTCGCTGTGCTCGAAATAGTCGGGGGTGAAGCCCCACATGTTCATTGACACAGGTGTGTTGTCGTCTACAGCCACCCACTGGCCTTCCTCGTCCTTGTAGCATACGGGGCCGTTGACACGCATTATCTCCGTGCGCTCCACTACGGTAGTGAGGTTCTCCTCGGCATCCTTTGAGCATATACCACGTGCCACGGTACCGTTCTCAGACAATGTGTTGCCTACGCGGAAACCTACCATTGCATACTTGTTGGCAGAGCCCTCGGGCAGGTCTGACAGGAACTTGCCGATGACCATGAATGCATCGCGGTTGTAGAAGTCATCGCAGTTGATGACACAGAACGGCTCCTTGATGATGTCCTTGGCCATGAGCACTGCGTGGTTAGTGCCCCAAGGTTTCACACGTCCCTCGGGAACGCTGAATCCCTCTGGCAGGTCGTCGAGTGCCTGGAAGCACAGTTCTGCCGGGATATGTCCCTCGTACTTAGACAGCACTTTGTCACGGAACTCCTGCTCGAAGTCCTTACGGATGACGAACACTATCTTTCCGAATCCTGCCTTGATGGCATCGTAGATGGAATAGTCCATGATGGTCTCGCCATTGGGGCCTAATCCATCAAGCTGTTTCAATCCTCCGTAACGGCTGCCCATACCGGCAGCGAGCAGCAATAATGTTGGTTTCATAATGATGTTGTTTTATATTGGTTATTATTTGTAATTCCTTTTATCGGCCGCATGACCATGCAGCCGTGATGAACGGCGAGACCTCACTGCGCGGCATGGTGCATGGCGTGTGGCCTCAAGTGTATTGCAAAAGTAACAAAAAGGATTGACATACGACAAGAAACGCGGCACTTTTATTCCCCTTGTCACCGTTTTATACATGCTTACGGCCACATATCTGCGCTGACGCATGCCAGCATAGCAGCCGAAGGAGCCAAGTGCCGCACTACGCGCAAGGCACACCGGCCGCTGCATCAGAATGGATAGCCTATGGCGAAGTGCAGACTCTGGCTGTCGCCGAAACTCGGCATGTTGTAGAAGCCGTGCTTGTACGGCAGGTGTATGCCTATACCCCAGTCGAGTCGCAGCACGAAGAAGTCGAGGTCGTAGCGTATGCCTATGCCCGTACCAAGCGCAGTCTGCTCAAGAAGTTTGTTGAAGCGCAGCTTTGAGGCATTGCGATAGCCATCGTCACGCAGTGCCCACACGTTGCCGGCATCAAGGAACAGTGCACCGTAGAGGTTGCCGAAGAGGCGCGGACGGTACTCTATGTTGGCAAGGAGCTTTATGTCGCCGGTCTGATCCATGTACGACAGGCGCGACTCCGAGGTGTAGTAGCCGCCAGGGCCTATGCTGCGCACATTGAAGGCACGTATGCTGTTGGCACCGCCTACGTAGAACTGCTCGCTGTACGGGGCCGACTCGGAGTTGCCGTATGACCAGATGATACCGGCGTTGAGATGCGCCACGAGCTGCGCATGGTCGCCCATCTGCCACGTCTTGCGCAGGTCGCTCTCCACTTTCAGAAACTGTGCGTACGGATTCTTGAACATCTTTTTACCCTTGTCGTCCCACCTCTTGCCCGCAGCCATATAACCCAGCGACAGCACATTGGCAGCCTCGCTGAATGTCGTCTGCCAATATATGGGGTTGCGGTATGTAGAAGGACTGGAATAGGTGTACGTATAGCGCATCATAGGCACGAACTGGTCGGCCATGGACAGCATGAGGTATGGGTTGGCATTGAGTATCTCGCCGAACGCCTCGCTACAATCCTTCATATACTCATACTGTATGATGAGCGGACTGAACTGGTGGCGCGACGTGGCCGTGGCCTGAAGGCTGTATGTAAGTTCGCCCGACACCACATGACGCTTGAAATATCCCGAGCGGTTGAGCACGTTTGACGAGGCTTTAATAAGTGTAGACGGTGTGTTGTAGAAGCGTCGGCGCTGCCAGAAGGGCAACAGCAGGCGCGGCAGTTCAAGTGATGCGTCGATGCCATACTCGTAGGAGTTGAACTTAGAACTTGTACCGTCGGCACGGTGCCCGGTCTGCCACTCATACGAACCTTTAAGGTTGATGTCGAGTTTCTCGCCGCCACGGAAGGCGTTGCGCTTGGTTATACCGAGCACAAGTCCCGGTCCTACGCGCCCGGTGGTCTTACCCGTGACGTTGCTCTCCACATAGAAGTCATACGGTTTGTCGAGTATGCAGTTGAGAGTAAGGTCGAGGGTGTCGTTGAGAGCCGTGGTGTCGCGTGGCGTGAACTTGAAGTCCACCATGCTGAATACGCCAGTAGCCGACAGTTTGTTGGCCGACTGTATGTAGTTGTCGTAGCTGTAAGGCTGTCCGTGGCGCAGCTTCACGTCCTTCATGATGACACGGGCACGCATCGGCGGCCGCCGTCCGTTGTACTGCATGGAGAAGTGGCGGTAGCGGAACGAGTCGGTGAGCTGGTCGGTGTACTGCTTACGTATCTGCAAGTCCACATCGCCGATGTACCACTGCCGCCTTGCCATGTCTGGAATACCGTCGGCAAGCTGCAGCCGAAGGCTCGCACTGCCTGGCGATGACAGCGTGTCGGCAAGGTATGAGGCATAGCCCGGCTGATAATAGTAGTAGCCATTGTTGCGGAAAAGCGTGCTGAGCCTGTTGCGCTCGGCATCAAGCACCGACACGTCAAACGGCGTACCGCCCGGCACGAGGGTAGCAGTGCGTGTGGAGTCGATAAGGCGCATGGCATCAGTGGGGAATCCTGTGTAGACGAGCGTGTCTATATTGTAGAGATGTCCCACATCCACGGTATAGGCTATCTTGGCTTTCTTAGGATTAGACATTGCCACCTCCTTGTACGATACCGATGCACCGAAGTAGCCACGGTCGCGCAACAGTCCCTGTGCCACCTTGGCCCGCAGCGCTGGATTGACTCTGCTCATGAGCACTGGGGCCTTGCCGAATGACTTGGTAAGCCACTTTCCTATCACAGAGTGTGAGCCAGAAAAGGCGTTCCATATCCACAAGCGGTACGGAAACGGCGTGCGATAGTAGCTGCTACCGAACAGCGCACCGTTAGGAGCAGTGGCAAGTGCAGCCTCAACCTCCTCCTGCGTTGCGGTGAAATGGTCGTTCTTCTCGTAGTTCTCATACCCTATCTTAGTAAGTCCGACGAACAGTTTGTCGTCATCGGGCACACGGCTTGTGGTAGAACAGGCCGTCATCAGGGCAAGGCATGCAGCGGAAACGAGCATGCGTAGTATTCTGTTGGTCGTCATTGTCACTTCTGCTTGTTTACTGAATCATTTGGCTGCATCAGCACGATGGGGTCGGTATGCTTGAATCGGAATATGTCTGTGAGACGCTGCAGCTTACGACGGTACATAAAACCGGCACCGAACTGCTCCACATTGCCCTCAAGCCAGTCGTAGCTGTCGCGGTCATAGAACAGTTTCAAGTACTTGTTTGAGTTCTGGCTCAGACGGTACTCAAACGTCACGTTGTCGAAGAACGTGTCGTTCTGACGCGCCGCATCAGCACCCGACGACACCTTTCCGCCGACAACGATGCGCAAGCGGTTGTTCCAGAAACGCTTGGAGAACTTGAAAGAGTAGTCCGTCCGCGTCTCGCCACTGCCCATAGTGGTGTTGTCCATGCCAAAGCTGAGGTCCAGTGTGCGCAACGCGCTGCCGGAGATAGAGCTTATCTGACTGTTGAGGAACGCGCTGAGCGCACTGTTCATGGAGAAGGAGCTGGTGTTGCCATCGGCGAGATACATGCCAGTAGTGAGCATCGTGACGGCAAGTTTTCCGCGATTCTCTGCAGTCATGGTCTGCAACTCATTGTGCAGCGACAAGTCCTCTGGGGCATCAATGATGAACTCCAAGCCCATGTCATTGAGTGTCTTTGTGATTTTCACGCCACAGTTGAAGAGCACAGTACGCCCCGACCCTCCATCCGTAGCTACCGAAGCCTTGGTCTGCTCGGTGGCCGTGATGTTAAGCCGTGGATTCATCGGGTCGCCAAGAAACTCCACGTAACTGCCATCCTGTATCGTAAAGGTCTTCAGTGGTATCACGGGCAGTGAGTATTTCATCTCGCCATTGCTGAGGGTATAGCGCCCTGTGAGCCTCAACTCATCCACTGCATCGTACTGCATGCGCAGACTTCCACCGCCTATGAGGTCTACATAATTGGATTTGTCGGCATTGAGTGCGCACATTATGTGCGCTCCCTCATCAATGTTTACATTCAAGTCCATGCTGACTCCAGTGATTACAGGACGCTCTACGCTCACTTCCTTCTTCTGATTGAAGTCGGTGAACTTAACGAGGTCGTCAAGTTGGGTGTCGGTAGAGAGCGGAGAGTCGCGGAGTATGTACGTCATGTCTGTCGTTCCGAGCACATCGAGCTTGCCACGCACGCTAAGTGACGTGAGCGGACCGCTCGCTCTGGCCAGGAAGTTGACATAAGCCTTGCCGTAAGCCTCCGAGCGTGCGTTCTCCTTCGAGTCAATGAGCAGGTAGTTGTTGGCCATAATGCGCGTATCAAGGCGCATGTCATCAAGATTGGAGAAGTCGAGATAGCCATTGATGGTAAGCGGAGTGCGGTTGTGGGCATACATCTTGAAGTCGTCAAAGCGCATGCGGCTGTCCTCAATACGCACTGGAGTGTCAGCGAAACGCAGCTCCACGCCGTAGGGTGTACTGACGATGTATGCCGAGTCGAGGGCCAAGGAGCCGTCTACATGTGGGTGTGACAACTGCCCCTTGACGTTCATCTCGCCAGTGCAGTAGCCCCTGAAGCCGATAACCTGATTGTCTACAAAGCCGTTGAGCATATTGAGCGGTGTGCGCGACAGCTTCAAAGACGCGTCTATTGAGCCCTCGCCCTCGGAGTTGTATGAGCCAGATATGGCCCCGACATCATGTCCGTTGCACTCCAACGTGCCGTCTACATAGTGCGTTCCATCCTCAAGTGGCATGTAAACGAACTCCGACCCCACATTGCCTATGGCACTACCCTCGTACACCATGTTGTCAACCGTCACCGATGATGACACGGACAGCGACTCCACAGTCTTTATAACGTGGAAGTCTCCGTTCATCACACCCGACACGTCGGGCAGATACGGCAATACAGACATGACCTTTGAGAGCTCGAAATTGTGCAGTCCGACGGTTATGTCCTGCTGCGCCTCGGTACTGTCATTGGAGAACACCTGCAAGCCCGTGCCGTCATCGGCATGCAAGTCGATGTCTGCCGACACCCTGCTGTTGTCGGTAAGGAATATGTAATTGTCCTTGTTGACACTGAATCTCTTATAACCGAACACTGGATCGACTGGTCCTCCGACAGAGATGCGTATGCCTCCCGGCTCCATGGCGGCCTTCATGCCGAGAGCTACGCCCAGACGGTCGTGCGAGTCAAGCACACGTGTGCCGAAGAACACGCCACGCTCATAAAGAGCACCACCGAAAAGGGCCGTGAACACATACTGAGGGTTATGGCGGTTGTTGGCGATGCGCCCATCGAACACGGTCTTTACGGAGTCTGACTTCACGTCAAGGCGCAACGTGTCAATCTGTATGCCCGATGCCATGAGCGAGTCTATGCGCACGATACCGTTTATACCATCCACAGGCGACACATCCATGTCGATGAAAGTGGACTTGAAGTCCATGCCCTTGCGGTTGAGCATGCGCGTAAACACATTCTCCTTGCTTGCCGAAAGAGTAAGACACATCTCAGGCAACAGCGACCTCAGCCTCAGTTGGTCTATATATTTCTGCTCCATCTGACGTTTCAGCTCAGCCAACACCTTATCGCCATGACGCATAAGACGCTTGTAGCCGCCATGGGCATTGAGCCGAAGCAGGAAGTCGCCACAGCTTATGCTGGCACTCGTAGTATCGGTGCGTGTGAGCAATTCGGCAACAACATTCTCGGGATGATAGGTGCGCATGCTGTCGCGCATGTTTATATCAGCCACCACGCCTTGCAGTTTGTAATTGTCAGAGAGGTCGGTGGCCAACGCCAAACGGCTGTTGAGACTTACGGTGAAAGGCTTTTTAGTGATGCGCAACTTCTGGAAATCCACCTTAGCGAGGTTGCATACGAGGTTGGCATCAACCTTCTTGCGGTGCATTATGGCACTGAGCGTGACGTTGCCCGACACCATATCGTTGTCATTAGATAGCTCTGCACGCGCCACACCGCCCACAAGTCTGACAGAAGCCCTCAATCCCGAGAAGTCGCGACGGGCCACAGCGAAACGCGACACGTCAAGCGCCGCCGTCAGGTTGGTGCGTGGCGAATATATATCTGTGCCACGGCCCTCGGCCTTCAGTTGGCCGCTGAACAGCCCAAGCCGCATGCCCGGCACGAAACTGTCTATGTTAATACCCTCTGCCGTAAGCCGTCCGCCATAAGCCATATTGCGAGTATCGACATGCATCACGGCTCCGAGCCGTCCGCCTCCTTGCCGCAGCGTCATGTCAGCACTGTACAATGAGCCTGCCATGCTGGCCTTTCCCGTAAGCCGCATGCCCCGTGGTATGTTGACAGACGACGATACCGAAGCTGGGAGCAAAGCCTTCAACCGTCCCGCATCGGGAGCTTTGGCATCAAACGACAGCATGCCAGACATGCGGTTCGGTCTATCCAGATGACGCACACTGCCCGAAGCCTCCACGCTCAGAACCCGTGGCAGCGACAGCTTCAGCCGCTGCATGCTCATAGAGCGCATGTTGCCATCAGCCACCATGTCTACATGGAGAGGCATACGGCGCAATGTGGCCAAAGCAGTACGCGGCAACGCGTCTGTGATACGTGCCACATCGTCAAAGCCGACATGCCCCGTAAGACCGGCATGCAAGCGGCCCGGCAGGGTGTCGGAGAAAGCATTGAGCTCCATATCGAGCTTAGCGGTGAGCGCAGTGGTAGGAGTGGTGAGCGCCAACGACGGCAGACGCAACCTCAATGAGTCAAGATACACGCCGCCCCGCAAGCCTTTGACCACAAGACCGCACCTCTCCCGAAACGCACAGTTGGCCACCGAAAGGGCCAGTCCTGCCTTATCGTAGGCTATACTGTCTATGCGCAAAGCTACACTGTCTACCGCTATATGCGACACATCAAGCCCCTTTGTACGAGCGGCGAAGCGGTTGTCGTAACGTGCCGTGCCGCCGTTCCACTCCAACGAGGCCAGCCTGTACACCTCATTTCCAAGGTCAAAGAATCCCTCACGGCCATCAAGCCTGTCCACACCCACACGTACGCCAAGCGTATCGCCAGGCATGTGAACGTCAACCGAGGTGTTGGCCACTGCTATGCGCGACACCGCCACCGTCCAGTCTGTCTTAGTCTGCGAGGTGTCCTCAGGCACACTGTCGCTCATCATGACCACTACATCAGCATCGCGAAGCCCCACCTTGTCGAGCCTCACGCCATGCTTGCCCAGCCTCACACCCCCAGACGACAACGAGAGCCGCCCCACCTTGCCGTACACGCGGGCGGCACTTACCAGATTGCAGGTATTGATACGCGCATCCTTGAGCAAGAAACCATTGAACACCACATCGCCACTGAAGAGCGGCAGCATCTTCACGTCCACCACAAAGTCCCTGACATCGGCTATGGTATCTGTCTGCTGGGCCACGGAGTCGCCAGCCTGTGTGAGCACAAAGCGATCTATGCCAAGGTCGAGAGGGAACACGAGCCGCACCCTTCCTACCGAGACACCCCATGGGGTGTTCTCGGTGACATACGCCGTCACCTTACCCACCAGCCAGTTCTGCACCGACGGGACATACAGCAGACATGCCAATATAAAGAACAAAAGGAAAGGTGCGAGCGCGATACACGCCAATATTTTTTTAGTTTTGCTCATAAGCCGTAGTCAAAGAAAGCCATGACAGGTGCCGAATGCGGCGCCATCGTGTCACGGCAAGCTGTGTTTGGGTAAGTAATATTGAGGAGACTGCCACGCCACCGCTATGCAGCGGTCACAAGGCGTGCCATACAGCATCAGCAGGAAGCGGTGCCTCAGCTATGATATTCTGCTTAGACACGGGATGCACGAACTCCACCCTGCGCGACAGCAGCGATATTCCGCCATCGGGGTTGCTGCGCCTTGCGCCGTACTTCAGGTCTCCCTTGATGGGGCATCCTATCTTAGACAACTGGCAGCGTATCTGATGATGCCGCCCCGTAAGCAGCCTCACCTCTATCAGTGTGTAGTTGTCGGTGCGGCCTATCACGTGATAGTGCAGCACGGCTTTCTTGGAACCAGGCACCTCATGGTCATAGGCGTAGCTCTTGTTCTGCTTCTCATTGCGCACTATCCAGTGCGTGATGGTGTCCTCTTCAGCAGGAGGATATCCATGAGTGACGGCCCAATACGTCTTGTGTACGTCACCATTGCGGAACATATCGTTAAGGCGAGACAGGGCCTTGGATGTCTTTGCGAATACCACAAGGCCACTCACAGGACGGTCAAGACGGTGTACAACGCCGAGGAACACGTTCCCCGGCTTGTCGTACTTGGTCTTTATGTATCGCTTCACGGTCTCCGACAGCGGCTCATCCCCGGTCTTATCGCCCTGGACTATCTCGCCGCTGTCCTTAGAGACTATGATGATATGATTATCTTCGTAGACGACCTTCATCTCCAAAGATTACATATTCATACCGCCGTCTACCTGTATGACCTGTCCGGTGACATACGACGACAGGTCAGAAGCGAGGAACGTAGCCACGTTGGCGATGTCCTCCACCTTGCCGCCACGGCGCAGAGGTATCTTCTTTATCCACTCCTGGCGCACGGCCTCGGGCAGAGCCTCAGTCATGGCAGTGTCGATGAAGCCCGGTGCTATGGCGTTGGCACGCACGCCACGGCTGCCCAACTCCTGGCCGATGCTCTTGGCAAGGGCTATGAGTCCAGCCTTGGATGCAGCATAGTTGCACTGTCCTGCATTGCCGTGAACACCCACTACGGATGCCATGTTGATGATAGAGCCACTTCTCTGGCGCATCATGATAGGCGTACATGCGTGTATGAAGTTGAACGCAGACTTCAGGTTCACCGCGATGACGGCATCCCACTGTGTCTCCGACATTCTCACCATCAGGCCGTCTTTAGTGATGCCTGCGTTGTTGACGAGGATGTCGATGCTTCCGAAGTCAGCATGTATCTGCTTCACCACCTCCTCTGTCTGTCCGAACTCGGCAGCGTTGCTTGCATATCCCTTGGCCTTCACGCCCATGGCCTGCAGCTCGGCCTCAGTGGCCTTGCCGTTCTCATCGATTACCAAGTCGGTGAAAGCAATGTTGGCACCCTCTGACGCGAACTTCAGAGCGATGGCTTTTCCAATACCTCTTGCGGCACCTGTGATGAGTGCCGTCTTACCTGTTAACATTCCCATTGTAGTATTTTTTATGTTAAAACGTTGTTTCAATACACAGCAGCACCGACACCACCGCGCCAGCATAGGCCATGCGCCACGGCACAGTGACGGCCGCTACTGTTGCCCGATTACTTCACTCCCGAGCGTCCGAGGGCTCCATACACCACCTTGGCGACAAGCGGCTTGCTCGCCTCCTCGGTCATACCGTGGCCGAGCCGTCCGTAGATGAACGGCACCTCAAGCCCCTTTATGCAATAGTGTGTGATGTCTGCCACGAGGTCTACGTCCTCGATGTCGAACTCTCCGTCGGCTTTGCCCTCGGCATACACCTTACGAAACAGCTCTATCTCATCCTCATCGAAGTTCTTGCGCACCTTCTCCACCATCCAGATGTTGCGGAAGAACTCCGCACGCAGGTTGCCGTTACGCACCACCGTCTCACGTATCATGCTCAGGTGGGTGTATATGAGCTCTATGATTTTGTCCTGCGGACGTATCTTCATGGATGCCACCTCATCGAGCTTGTCAGACAACCGCTCGAGCTCCGACTCTATAACGGCCGAGTAGACATCCTCCTTGCGGTTGAAGTACGTGTACAGTGTGCGGCGGCCCTTGCCCGATGCTACGGCTATATCGTTCATCGTGGTATTGGCTATGCCGTTCTTTGCGAACAGCTGACGTGCCACGTCCACCAACTTCTGCCTGGTCTTAGATATGGACATTTATCATTTCCTCCACTATATTTTGCACATTAGTTTATTCTGTGCAAAAATATAACATAAATTCTATATACACAAATATTTCCGTATAAATTGCCTGTGAAATGCCTGTCATCCGTCTCCTGCGGCAGCAAAGGCAGCAACAGTCCGCACCATGGCCGCACACACGCCACGCACATGCCGGCTACGACACGTGGGCGCACCGTATGGCACGGCTCACCGCACGTAGTCTACAAACGCGAAGCGGTGCTTATGACGCTCGTCGGTGCCGTGCTCCTCGCGGCTCTGCTCCCTCCATGCGGTGTAGTCGGGAAAGAACGTGTCAGCATGCTCAGGCACATCGTCTATCTCCGTCAGGCAAAGCCTGTCGGCAACGGGCAGGGCCTGCTCGTAGACGCTGGCCCCACCTATTATATATATATCCTCATCGGGCGCACAACTTGCCAGTGCCTCATCGAGCGACTTGTAGGTGTCGCACCCCGTGAACGACTCCACCGTGCGGCTGAGCACCACATTGCGGCGGTTGGGCAGCGCACCCTTGGGCAGCGACTCAAACGTGTTGCGCCCCATGACGATGGTGTGGCCCGTGGTCAGAGCCTTGAAACGCTTCAGGTCATCGGGCAGCCAATATATCAGTTTGTTATCGTAGCCTATGGCATTGTTGCGTGCCACGGCAGCTATTATATTCACTCTCATAGTGTTGCGGTAGTTTTACAGTTGTTCATAAGAGGTGTGTCAGACGCTCACCTCGGCCTTGATATGGTCGTACGGGTCGTAGCCCTCGAGCGTGAAGTCCTCGTACTTGAAGTCAAAGAGGTTCTTCACGTCTGGGTTGAGGTGCATGACAGGCAGCTTGCGCGGAGTGCGCGTGAGCTGCAGCTTGGCCTGCTCTATGTGGTTGAGATACAGGTGTGTGTCGCCGGTAGTGTGTACGAAGTCGCCTGGCTTGAGCCCCGTGACCTGCGCCATCATCATGAGCAGCAGGGCGTATGAGGCTATATTGAACGGCACGCCGAGGAAGGTGTCGGCCGAACGCTGGTAGAGCTGCAGCGACAGCCGCCCGTCGGCCACGTAGAACTGGAACAGGCAGTGGCATGGCGGCAGGGCCATCTGCTCTATCTCCGCAGGGTTCCACGCGCTCACTATCATGCGCCGTGAGTCGGGGTGGGTCCTTATCTGGTCTATCACGTTCTGTATCTGGTCTATGGTACCGCCATTGTAGTCGGGCCACGAACGCCACTGATGACCGTACACGGGGCCGAGCTCGCCGTCGGCGTCGGCCCACTCGTTCCATATACGCACGCCGTGCTCCTGGAGCCAGTGCACGTTGGTGTCGCCACGCAGAAACCACAGCAGCTCATATATTATAGACTTCAGATGCAGTTTCTTGGTAGTAAGCAGTGGGAAACCGTCGTCAAGGCTGAAGCGCATCTGGTTGCCGAACACACTCATCGTGCCCGTACCCGTGCGGTCGGTCTTGCGGTGTCCCTCGGTAAGAATCCTGTTGAGCAGGTCAAGATATTGTTTCATATTATGCTGTTTTTATTACGTGAGTATTCAGTATCTGCTTTATGTAAAATCAGTCTCCGCAGCATCGGTTTGCGAAATGGGCCGTTTTGCACTGCGAAATGGGCCGTTTTAGGGTGCGAAATGGGCCATTTTAGAGCGCAAAATGGGCCATTTTACAACACATTGTGTATCAAAGTGTTACACAATACGTTATCTACCATGCAGCATCACCGCACTCAGCAGAGTGCGCCACGCGCTTCGTCTACAAGCGAGAACTTCTGTTCTGCTACGTGCGAGCTGCGTATGCGCCACTCCGCGGGATAGAGGTTGTTGCTGCGGCAGCCCATGTTCTTGACGAATCCGAGCGGAAGCCCACGGTGACATACGCCCACGTAGCCTGTGGGTACGTCAGCCCCGAGCGTCAAAGCCTCGCGTCTGAGATAGCGCAGGGCATCATCACGGCTCACCTCTGCCCAATGATACGCCGCCTTGTCTATCTGTGCCGACAGGGCGAGAGACTCCGCCGGCACCAAGTCCTTGCCGCGCCTTGTGCCGAGCGTCACCCCGACGGTCATCACATTGAGCGTGCGCAGGGCCGCAGTCACGCTGTCGGCCCACTCCTTACGCACGGCAAACACGCGGCCTTCGTGCTCCATCACGGTGTAGGCATCGTTGTCTGTCAGGCCGCTGCATGCCAAGGCTGTACGTGCTTTCTTCCGCTCCGCGCCCTTGTCGCGGCCCTTGCGCGGTTTTGAGGATGCCTCACCATGCTTGCGTATCACCGTCATGAACAGTCCCTCACCGCGTGTCAGCCCTGGCAGGAACCTGTAACAGGGTTGCTCACCGACCATCGCGCCCGTGATGCCCCACTCATCTTCTATGGGTATGCTCACGAAGTCGCCGCCCAGATTCTCGGCTATCCACATGGCGTTGCGCTCGTTCTCGTCGGCATTGAACGTGCAGGTGGAGTATATGAGCAGTCCGCCGGGGCACAGACAGTGCCACACGTCGCTCACGATGTCGCGCTGCAGCGAGGCGCACTCCTCCACCTTGCGGCGGCTCCAGTCGGCCACTGCGCCCTCGTCCTTGCGAAACATTCCCTCACCTGAGCAGGGCACGTCGGCCAACACCACGTCAAACGTCATGCGTGACTTGCGGTACTCGCGCGGAAAACTGTTTGTCACCACCACATCCGGGTGCCCGAACTTCTGCAGGTTCTCATCGAGCACGTTGGCACGCTGGCGCATTGGCTCATTGGCAAAGAGCATACTGCCCTGCGGAAGCACGGCTCTCGCCGCCGTGCTCTTGCCGCCAGGCGCGGCACAGAGGTCGAGCATCAGCACAGGTCTGTCTACAAGCTGGCGCAGCACATGGCACACAAACATCGATGATGCGTCCTGCACATAGTAGGCCCCGGCATGAAGCAGGGGGTCGGAGGTGAAGTTAGGCCGGCAGTCGAGGTATGCGCCCTCCGCGCACCAAGGCACGGGCGTGTGCCCTACGCTTATGTCGCTGATGGCCAGTCCGCCCTTAAAGGGGTTCAGGCGCACGCTTACCGACGGGTCGGAGGCAAGTCCTGCCATGAGTCTCTCGTACAGGGGGTCGCCCATAAGCTGCCGGGTGCTTGTAATGAAATCTTCGGGTAATGACATCTGATTATCTGTGCTTACATTATATATTATTATGCCTCATGCGGCATCTATTGCCGCCACCGTCATCATACAGGCATGGACGTGAGCATTGCCGACTGCCGTCACCGCGCAAACAGGCGGTGACGAGCGGTGCAAACGGATGAGGTTTCGGATTGCAAAAGTAAGAAAAAAAAACGGTTTTCTGCAACATTATACGGCCAATCGTGCTGTCCCCGATGGCAATTCACGGCGGCGCAAGTGATGAGCACACACGTCTGGGGCACGCAAATAAATGCACTGTTTTGTTTCGCTCGGTCGGATTTTTCTGTTAACTTTGCACTTCGCTTTTACTAATAATAGGAATACATAATGATTGTTTGCATAGCAGAGAAACCGAGTGTAGCCAAGGACATAGCGCGTATAATAGGCGCCACCACCCCTCATGACGGATTCATGGAAGGCAATGGCTACCAGGTGACATGGACTTTCGGACACCTGTGTACGCTGAAGGAGCCCAACGACTACACCGACCGATGGAAACGGTGGAGTCTCGGTGCCCTGCCTATGCTGCCGCCACGCTTCGGCATAAAGCTCATAGACGACAATGGCATAAAAAAACAGTTCTCCGTGATAGAGCGGCTCATGCAGCATGCCGACGGCATAATCAACTGCGGCGATGCCGGTCAGGAGGGAGAACTCATACAGCGGTGGGTCATGCAGATGGCCAAAGCATCGTGCCCGGTGAAGCGTCTGTGGATATCGTCGATGACGGACGAGGCCATACGCGAGGGATTCTCCACCCTCAAAGACCAGGACAACTACCAGCCGCTATATCTGGCCGGTCTGAGCCGCGCCATAGGCGACTGGATATTGGGCATGAACGCCACACGACTCTACACCCTGAAGTACGGACAGAACCGACAGGTGCTGTCCATAGGACGCGTGCAGACACCCACCCTCGCCCTCATCGTAAACCGCCAGAAGGAGATAGACCATTTCAAGCCAGAGCCCTACTGGGTGCTCTCCACCATATACCGCGACACGCTCTTCACGGCCACGCGAGGCAAGTTCATGAGCAAGGAGGAGGGCGAGGCCGCCTTCTCCACCATAGCCGACAAGCCGTTCACCGTGAAATCGGTGGAGAAGAAGAACGGCACGGAGGCGCCAAAGCCGCTGTTCGACCTCACCTCATTGCAGGTGGAGTGCAACAAGAAGTTCTCGTACAGCGCGGAGACCACGCTCAACATCGTGCAGTCGCTGTATGAGAAGAAGCTCTCCACATACCCACGTGTAGACACCACATACCTCAGCGACGACATATATCCTAAGTGTCCGTCCATACTTGCAGGGCTCGTGGGGTACGATGACGTGCTCAACCCGCTGAAAGGCAAGGCCCTGAAGAAGAGCAAGAAAGTGTTTGACACATCCAAGGTCACCGACCACCACGCCATCATACCCACTGGAGTGCCTGCCCGTGGAGTCACCGACATGGAGCGCAACGTGTACAACCTCATAACGCTGAGGTTCATAGCGGCATTCTATCCCGACTGCAAGTTCTCCACCACCACGGTGGTTGGCTGCGTAGAGGACGTGGAGTTCAAGGTCAGCGGTAAGGAGATACTAAGCCCGGGCTGGCGTACCGTGTACATGCGCGACGGCAAGGAGCAGACCACACGTGGCGATGACGACGAGGACACACGCAAGGGCGACGAGGAGCGCACGCTGCCGTCATTCGTCAAAGGCGAGACTGGGCCACACACGCCTACCCTCACCGAGAAGCAGACCACGCCCCCGAAGTACTACACCGAGGCCACGCTGCTGCGTGCCATGGAGACCGCCGGCAAGTTTGTAGAGGACGAGACGCTGCGTGCCGCGCTCAAGGAGAACGGCATAGGGCGCCCATCGTCACGCGCCGGCATCATAGAGACGCTGTTCAAGCGGCACTACATACGCCGCGAGCGCAAGAACCTCGTGGCTACACCCACGGGCATTGAGCTCATTGACACTATACACGAGGAGCTGCTGAAGAGCTGCGAGCTGACGGGTATATGGGAGAAGAAACTGCGTGACATTGAGCACAAGAAGTACGACCCTGCACAGTTTATCAACGAACTGAAGCAGCAGATTACCGACATAGTGAACGATGTGCTGAGCGACAACAGCAACCGCCATGTGGCCATAACCACCGAGGAGGATTTCAAGAAGAAGCCCAAGAGGAAGCCAACGCAGAAGAAAGTCGCTGCCACAAAAGCCGCCGCCGAGCCGAAAGCCACTGTCACAAGCTCAGCCAAAGCTCCTGCCGCCCCGAAAGCCACCACCGCAAGCACTGCAAAAGCACAGACATCAGCGGCCACAACCGACGACATAGCAGGGCAGACATGCCCCGTGTGCGGCAAGGGCACCATCATAAAGGGCCGCACCGCCTACGGATGCAGCCGCTGGCGCGAGGGATGCAGTTTCCGCAAACCGTTCTGACGGGGCATAAGGCGAATGGAGACGGTGCATCACTACACATGAACCAACTCACAACCTTCTGTTATGACAAGAACAACCATGTGAGCTACGGGAACAGCTACTGAAAAAATTATAAAACAGACACATGATAATCACGAAATAACAGAAATACAGTTTCGATTTGATTTTATCTAAAAAGGAATAAACAATGAGTCCATACATTACACTTTTTATGAAAGGGATAAAATTGTTCTTTATCCTTCCATTTGCATTAAGTTCAAAAAGAGTTTTTGATGTTTGTTGGAACAAGTATTATGTCCGTCCGTTTGACAAGAATATTTTTAACCTTTGTGTGCAATGGCTTCTATACCAAGGTCAACAGCTGGGCTTTAGTTACAAGGACATAAACGTAAAAATTTTTTGCATCATTTGGCCTATCATCACATTAACATCACTTTTCCTAAACGCAATATTACTAACCATCATCTTATCGCACTAATGCATATGGTATAAAATGCAGCTTTTGATTTTATGTATGTCAATCCAAGTGGCTATAAGGGAAGCCTACTTACAAATAAAACGCAATCCTTTTTTGAGCTGCGATATGGGCAGTTTTGTAAAATGTAACGAGCCATACCGCAACCCGAAATGGGCCATACAGTAAAAAGCACAGGCCAAACACGCAGAGCTATTAAACCCGCAAGTCAAACTGAGCAAATAATTACAAACTACAACTACGGTTGCTTATGTACGGTCTATGCTATATCTATACGGCACCTTATGCAGCGCGATACTGCGTAGGAGTCTTTCCTGTACGACGCTTGAAGAACCGCACGAAGTGCTGTGGGTACTCGAAACCGAGCTTCTGGCTGACCTGTGTCACCGTCAGCGTGAGGTCGTTGAGCAGTTCCTTGGCATGCATCATCACGTAGTCGGCGATGAAGTCATGGGCGGTCTTGCCCGTCTCTACCTTCACCAGTTCGCCGAAATATCCCGCAGACAGGCAGCACTTGTCAGCGAAATACGCCACCGTGGGCACGCCGCTGCGCTCTGCCTTCGTGTCAATATAGTCGTTGAGCAGATGCTCAAACTTGCTTACGGTGCTGTGGTTTATCTCCTCGCGCGTGACGAACTGCCGCTCATAGAAGCGCAGACAGTAGTTGAGCAGCACCTCTATGTTGTTGACGATGATGCGGCGCGAGTGTTTGTCTATGGCATGCTGTATCTCCTGCTTTATGATAGCGAGCACTGAGCGCACCACTTCCACCTCGGCTGCCGACAGATGCAGGGCCTCATTGCTGTCGTATGAGAAGAAATCGTACTTAGACATGTTTCTTCCGAGTGACGTGCGGGCCAGTAAGTCGGGATGAAACACTATGGCCGTCCAGCGCGGACGCTCACCGCCCGGCACGGGTTCGGCCTTCACCGTCTGCCCAGGAGCGAACGACGTGATGGTCATCTCGTCAAAATCATATTTCGTCCTGCCATACGACAACTGGCAACCCTTGTTCTCCTTCAGGAACAAGGCGTACAGTCCATAATGGTAGATGGCGCTCCTCTGCGGGGCATTGCCGTCGAAACGCACGACAGAGACCAGCGGATGCAGAGTCGTCACGCCATAGTTGTCGTTGAAACTCTCTACTGTGTCGAAATAAACATCTTCCATTGTTTGATATTTTTAGGTTCGTAAGTTTGTCGTAATACATTGGTTCGCGGCCTCACCGCAGCATGTACACACACTGCTACGGCATCTCCGACGGCGAGCTGATGAGCGTCATGGCACCGTGCTCAATAAGGAAATTCCTGTCACGGAAGCCCCACAGCACGCTGACGCAGGGCATGCCGCTGTTGCGTGCCGTCAATATATCCACATCACTGTCGCCTACATACACGGCTCCATCACGGCTCACGCCGAGCTGGCGGAGGGCCTCCATCACGGTGTCTGGGGCAGGTTTCTTCCTTATATCCTCGCGCTCACCTATTGCCACAGGCACGAGGTCGCCAAAGAAGTGCCGGCACAGCTCACGAGTGGCGGCATAGAACTTATTGCTTACCACTGCCACGTTCTTGCCTTCCGCCCTCAGACGGCGCAGCAAGTCCATTACCCCTGGGTAAGGACAGGTGGTATCGAGGTTGTGCTGCATGTAGTGTTGGCGGAATGTGGCATAGGCTTCGTCAAACGAAGGGTTATCCAGTCCGTCGGGCACGGCACGCTCCATGAGTTTCTTCACGCCATTGCCTACGAACCGCCGCACCTCATCGGTGGTGCGCACGGGCATGCCACACGACGCGAGGGCGTAGTTGCAACTCGCAGCAAGGTCATCAAGTGTGCTCAGCAATGTGCCGTCAAGGTCGAAAATATAAGTATCGTACTTGTACATATCCTGAAGTTTGTTTCTATATATCTGCCCCGTCATGTCCACAGACTGTACACAGGGGCACACATGCAAAATTACAATATTTGCGCGAAACGGCGAAATACACAGTCACGCTTTTTAGGTAATTTTACATTACATGCCGCCCTGCGTGATAGCAATTAGTAGGTAAATTGAGCCATCGGCAATTGCCATACAGGCTTTTATCAGTAACTTTGTAGAAGATAAGCTGCGGCTCGGCAATCGAAGCAAGCTCCATCGCACTCGCACTTGCATTATCTTTGTATAAGATAAGCTGCGGCTCGGCCGCCCATTCTCGGCCCACGCTGAGTGCCGACAGGCGGCCACGCAATGATATGGAAAGCATGACTAAAAATAATAACTGCAATATATATTATGGAAAAGTATGAGTTTTTTCGTCCCATGAGCAACGGTGACTTCAGCCGTAGGGTCGAAGAGGTGTATGTATGTCTCACCGAATACCTCGCTACGGAACTGTCGGAAGGGCGTCATCTGCAATACGCCAAAGTGTTTCTCAGCGACATCCAGAACCAGGAGCCTGTATTCAAGTCGTCCGACCTGTACAAGAAAGTGCTGTCGGCCAAACCACTTACCATCATAGAGCAGCCGCCAGCCGACGGCTCCAAAATCACCGTACTCGTAAAGACAAGCTCATCACTTGCCGACTTCGTGTTCAGCCCCATGCGCCTGTCGGCCGATGAGGCACGCGGACTTGACTCCTACGCCCAAACGAAACTGATGTTCGAGCGTTATGTACACAGCATGGAGGCGCACGGACTCGACATGCGTACCCATCTGCTACGCACATGGATATACGTCCGCGACATAGATGTCAACTACGCGGGAGTAGTGAAGGCACGCAATGACGTGTTTGCCGAGCACGGGCTCACGGCCGACACGCACTTCATAGCAAGCACCGGAATAGAGGGGTGCAGCTATGCCACCGATGCCGCCGTGGCCATAGACTTTCTGTCCTACCCCCGTGCCGACGAGCATGACGTGAAGTTCCTGCAGGCCCATGGATTCATGAACCCCACTGCCGAATACGGTGTGGCCTTCGAGCGCGGCACACGTCTCACGCATGGCGATGCAGACACGTTCTTCGTGTCAGGCACGGCCAGCATAGACGATAAGGGCAACGTGCTGCACATCGGCGACGTGCTCAGGCAGACCACACGTCTGCTGAAGAACATAAGCGTACTGCTCGCAGACGGAGGGGCATGCATGAACGATATGAGATACTTCATTGTGTACCTCCGCGACACCGCCGACTACGCAGCCGTAGACACCATGCTCAGCCAGCTTTGGCCCTCCGTGCCGCACATCATAGTCAAGGCCAAGGTGTGCCGCCCGTCATGGCTCATCGAGATAGAGGGCATAGCCACACGCCGCACAGCACAGTCTGCCGTGAGCGACAGTGCCGAAGTGCTATCGGCATAGGCACGGGCAAAGAGCATAATGCTTTTTATACATTATTAATTGTTGTTCTGGCTGATTATGGAAAAATAGAATTACTTTTGCAGACGTTTTCATTTAACCATATACTGCAATGAACAAGAATCTGGGAAAGAGACTTCTTCTGGCAGCCGCAGCGTGCATAGTTGTGGCTGTCGGAATTTCGTACTACTACTTCTTCACATCAATGCTGAAGGGCGACAGCACCGAATATGTGTACATCGACGACGATGACACCATAGACTCCGTGCTCGTAAAGCTGCGCCCCATAGCCAACGCCCACTCCATGAGTGCTTTCAGCATGCTCGCAAACCATACATCATACGCGCAGCATGTGCGCTCTGGCCGCTACGCCCTCACCCCTGGAGCAGGTGCCCTGACCGTGTTCAGGCACATGAAGAACGGATTGCAAAGCCCCATAAGCCTCACCGTGCCGTCTGTCCGCACCGCCGACAAGCTCGCGTCCGAGCTGTCGCGCAAGCTGATGATAGACAGCACCGCGCTGTACAGAGCCCTCACCGATGAGCCAACGTGCCGCAAATACGGCTACGACACCGCCACCATAGTGTGCATGTTCATCCCCAACACCTACGACATATACTGGAACACAAGCGTAGACAGGCTGCTCGACCGTATGAAGAAGGAAAGCGAGCACTTCTGGGAGGGCGAGCGCAATGAGAAAGCCAATGCCCTGCACCTCACGCCCGTACAGGTAATAACACTCGCAAGCATCGTGGACGAGGAGACGGCCAACGACTCAGAGAAGCCCATGGTGGCTGGAATGTACTACAAACGCCTCAACATACGCAACGCTGAGTACCCCAACGGCATGCCATTGCAAGCCGACCCCACTATAAAGTTCGCCTGGAAACGCTTCGACCTCAAGCGCATATACAACAACCTCCTGCACATAGACAGTCCGTACAACACGTATGTCAACCCCGGACTGCCCCCAGGTCCTATCCGCATACCGTCTGTTGCGGGCATCGACGCCGTGCTCAACCTCGTACACCACGACTATATATACATGTGCGCCAAGGAGGACTTCAGCGGCACGCACAACTTCGCACGCACATACAAGGAGCACTTGCAGAACGCCGCGAAGTACAGCAAGGCCCTCAACGAGCGCGGCATAAAGTAACGCCCACACCCAGACAGCACGACGACAGGCCATGACTCTGCACATGCACAGGATACATGAGTTCGACTACAAGTCGAAAGACATGAAGTTCAACATCCTGAAAGAACATCTCGCCACATGCTCACACGCCGGCAACGACAATGTGCTCATTGCCGGATATGAGTCGTGCGGCTGCGAGATAGACGCACTGCTGATAGGCGGCAGCGGCATCACCGCATACCTGTTCATGGACTGGGAGGGCGACATAAGCATCAGCGACGATGATGTCTGGACTGCCGACGGCTACATGATAGGCGACGGTGGCATAGGCCGCAACCCCAAGTCATCGGCCATGACGGCAAGAAGCACCGTGGCGGCCGGCATAAACCGCATCACAGGACGGCAGATGGAGCCGTACACGAGGGTGTGCATGGTGTTCGACAGCGGCTCACGCATCGCCGACAACCTGTCTGACGACACCCACAAATGGCTCACCGTATGCCCTGCCGACGGCATAGCTGACTGCATGTCGTGCCAATCATGCGCACCAGGCATACTGACAAGCGCGGAAATCAAGGCCATAACACGCGCCCTCGGGATAGGACACGTGGAGCGCACGGTGACTTATGTGGCCGAGATGCAGCGGTCGGGCATACGACAGACATCCGACAGTGCCGTAGACATGATGTCGCAGCTCGAACTGATAGCTGGTGCCGACACCGATGCAAGGCAGAAATACGGTTTGCTCAGAAACGTTTTCAGGCGTGCCATAGACCAGAGCGTGGCACGTCTGCGCATCAACTTCTCTGGCACATTTGCCAAACTCGACTTCCTGATAAAGGAGAACGCCATACCGCCAGACATCGCCAGACAGATAAACGATGCCCGCAAGCGGCTCAACGAAGCCTACTCCACCGACGAGAGCCTTCTACACGACTCCCTGCCCTACGACATCAGGGCGGTGGCACTGCTCATCACACATTTATACAAGGGCATGGCCATACCGCCATCGCTCGATGCCATACTGCCGAAAGGGCCACTGCACAAGGCGTGGGGGCACTACTCCACCAACATGCTGAGGTGTATAGTGCAGTCGTGGGACGACAACTACATCACAGCTACATCCGAGCAAGACGCCACGAGACTGAGAGTATGCTACGGGCAAGCCAACACCTACCTGTCACGCGACGGCTCTGGCGACTGGAGCTACCTACGGCAGATACTCCGCCGTGGTGCCATCATCAATCTTGTACGCCTACGTTTCGAAGATGACGTGTGCATGCCTGAGCTCATAGTGTACGAGCCCGACTTCCTCATCAACATCACCACCATAGCATCATGCTTCGAGACGTACGCCGAGTCGCCTTTTGTCAACCTCATAAACAAGCTGAAGCCACAGCCCAACTCCATAGCCATACACCTCGGAGGACTCTCGGGGCAGTACCTCGACGACACCATACACCAGCGCGACAGGTCGTTTGCTGAGGGCATGATGCACTTCTTCAAGTCCAACGCCATAGGACTTGTGTCGTGCGAAGAGATGGACAACCGCCGCAAGGTAGAGCAGTTCTACAACGACGCACGCCAGCAAAAGCTCAACATAGAGCAAGCCATCTGCCACGACCTGCCACAGGCCATAGACTCCTACGACCCCAAGGGCGTGGTGCTGGAGCCCACATTCTTCAGCGAGGTGCTTGGCATACAGGGCCGACTTGACTTCCTGTACGAGAAAGACGGCGACGTGACTATCATAGAGCAGAAGTCGGGCAAGGCGGCTTTCGTACCGTTTGGCGCGGGCTGCGGCTCGCCCGACATCCCCACTCCACAGGAGAAGCACCTCGTACAGCTACTTCTATACCGCGCACTGTTTGTCTACGAGTTTCAGAAACGCTCAGACGCGCTGCGGCATGTCATGCTCCTGTACTCCAAATTCAGCAAGGGACTGGTGGCGGTAGCCCCATCGCCACGACTGCTGCTGCGTGCCATGAAGATGAGGAACCTGCTGGCGTGGTGCGAGATGCTGTATGCCACCCACGGCATGCGTCTGCTTGAGAAGCTCACACCGGTCAGCCTCAACCGCAAGGGCATATCAGGCAGGCTGTGGAACGACTACATCGAGCCACAGCTCAGCAGCATACTCACTCCCATACATGAGGCATCCGCGCTCGAGCGTGCCTACTTCTTCAGGTTCATGCAGTTTCTTGAGCGCGAGCAACTGCTCTCTAAGATAGGCAACAAGTCGAAGGACGACAGCGGATTCGCCGCGAAATGGCTCGACACGCTGCAGGACAAGAAGGCATCAGGCAACATATACGACGACATGTGCATAAGGCATATCGGCACCGACGGCACATCCGTGTCTGCCCTTACGCTCGGATTCGCCGAAGAGCAGCACACCGACACGTCAAACTTCAGGAAGGGCGACATCGTGATATTCTATCCCTACAAGCGTGGTACTGTGCCCAACGCATGCGCACAGATGGTAAACCGTGCCACGATTCACGACATAACGAGTACTGACATAACCGTAGTCCTGCGCAACCAGCAGACAGACAAGAAGGTGTTTGACACGCCCGACGACACGGCATGGGCCATAGAGCACGACATGTTTGAGTCGTCCATGAGCTCGCTATACCATGGCATGCACTGCTTCCTCACCGCCAACAAGGAGCGGCGCGACCTCATCCTGCACCAGCGCGAGCCCTATGTGTGCCGCGATGTCATGCCACGGGGGGAGTACGGCAGTTTCAACAGTCTGGTGACGCACGCCAAACAGGCGCGTGACATGTTCCTTATCATCGGGCCGCCCGGCACTGGCAAGACCTCGTTCGGCATGCTGTACCAGCTTCAGGAGGAACTTCTTGAGGAGGGCTCTTCCATACTCATAATGTCATATACCAACAGGGCCGTAGACGAGATATGCAGCAAGCTGAAAGAGCCTGGCACCGACATCGACTTCATACGCATAGGCTCGGAGGCATCATGTGACGAATGCTACCACGGCAACCTGCTGTCAACACGCGTCAAGGCATGCGCCACGGCACATGACGTGAGGCAACTCATAGAGGGCACGAGGGTGTTCTGCGCCACCACCTCATCCATGAATGCCAACATGGGACTGTTCGGCATCAAGCATTTCGACCTCGCCATCATCGACGAGGCTTCCCAGATACTTGAGCCGCAGCTCATCGGACTGCTGTCGGCACGGCACGGAGAGCGCGACGCCATAGGGAGGTTTGTGCTCATAGGCGACCACAAGCAATTGCCTGCCGTGGTGCAGCAGACCGAGCGCGAATCCATAGTCACCGACCACGAGCTCATAGACATCAACCTCACCGACTGCCGCCACTCGCTGTTCGAGCGCATGCTGTCGTACTTCACCACCGCCGATGGGTACGACAGCAGGTATGTGTACATGCTCACGAAGCAAGGACGCATGCACCGCGACATAGCGGAGTTTCCCAACTGCGCCTTCTACGGCAACCGCCTTGAGGTGGTGCCGCTCAGCCATCAGCTCACGCCATGCCGCGACTCTGGCTCACACCACGGCATAGTGCAGCTCATAACATCGAGGCGGATAGCGTTCTTGGCATCAGAGAGACCCTCGTGCCCCACCTCGCCAAAGACCAATCAGGCCGAGGCCGACATGATAGCCGCCACCGTAGTGCAGATATACCGCCTCACGTCAGGCTCGTTCAGTGCCTGCGACACCGTGGGAGTCATCGTGCCCTACCGCAACCAGATAGCCACCATACGCAATGCCATAGACCAGTACGGCATAAGCGTGCTGCACGACATCACCATAGACACGGTGGAGAGATATCAGGGCAGCCAGCGAGACTATATCATATACGGGTTCACCGTGCAGGAGCCTTACCAGCTCAACTTCCTTACAGACAACGTTTTCGAGGAGGACGGACACGTCATAGACCGCAAGCTCAACGTGGCCATGACCCGCGCACGACTTCATCTCATGCTCATAGGCAACCCGGACATACTGACCGAGAACTACACGTTCTACAAGCTCATGGAGTTTGTGAGGAGCAAGGACGGCTATATACACGTGCCCTGCGCTGACTACTGCGCGGGCCGCTTCGCCATTCCCACACACCGTGCCGACAGCACTGTCGCCGACGGTGCGAATGACAGCCAGTACGGCCGTGCTTTCGACGACGCGTTCAGCCACGAGGTGGAGTCATACATCTCATCAAACGGGTATCTCCACACCGACGACAGCCTCAAAGACATATACATGTCCGTCATCAACTACGGCCGGTCTGACTTCTCCGCACCAGAGAAGGTGTACGACCGGCGGCAAGGACGCAACGTCACCCTCAGTGCCGCCGACCAGGTGAGGCTCTACTGCCACTACTTCATGCGTGCGTACCTCGCCGAGGCATGCCACGGACTCAGCCTCATCAAGGACTGGCTGCACGCCAAGGCCCTGCACGCCGGCGGCATGATGACAATGGTAGACATCGGGTGCGGCCCTGCCACAGGAGGCATCGCCCTCGCCATGACATCCGCCGATGCCGGATGCCAGACCGCATACATAGGCATAGACATATCCTTGGAGATGAGGAAGATAGGCAGTGACTTGCTCAATAAGACGACAGGTGGCGCAGTCAAGGCGCGGTTCGCCAGTTCACTCACCGACATCGCCGTGGGCGGCAGCCACGCCTGGGCCGATGAGCAGGGAGTTGTCATCTTCCACATCGCCCATTTCTTCGAGTGCATCAACGGTTCACAGGCGCAGGAGGCAGCACAGCACATCAAGGATATCGTGGCCAAGGTGCCACAAGGCCATGCCGTGCTCATCATCCAGCAGCCGCATACAGTCTGCCGTCTGCGCTCGTATCAGGACTTCATGAAGTGCGTCTCTACGCGGATGACATGCCGAAGGCACGACCTCACCGACGCTTACAGCACACAGCCACATGCCGACACGAGTGTGGGCACGGCCATCGAAGTCTACGGGCTGTCGCTCTGACGGCCGCACTATCAAGTAGTTAATGGAACAAGACGAAAAATGCCCGCCTCTTCTCAGAGACAGGCATTTCATCTCAATAGGTATTAGCCTTTTTTTAAGGCAAAAAGATTGTATTCAGGATAACGTCTGCAAAATTACTCACTTTTATCAATATGCGCAAATATTTTTTTATGTTATATAACATACTTTTACCAAACGCGCAGCCAGACAGAGCATGCTTTATCATCGCCATTAATCCCAGAAATTCCGTCACTTCAACTTAACATTTCCGTCATCCGAACCCTACATTTCCGCAACTCGGCAATACTTATTTGCGAAACGGGCCGTTTTGCATTGTGATTCGGCCCATTTCGCACTGTAAAATGGGCCGTTTTGGCGTGCGAAATGGGCCATTTCGCAACGCTTTATATATCAGCACGTTACAGCACACGGCAAAGACCAGTCGCCCGACATATCCGAAACATGCCTCACGCATGCCTCAACCCACATGCAAGCACTCCCATACAGCGGCAAGCATCCTAATGTATGGCCGTGCAGTCATTTTTATACATGAAGTAATGTGTAATATCATTTTTTTTGTGTAAGTTTGCAGTTAAAATCAATATAGACAAAAAGTTATGAAAGAAGAAAGACCTGAAGAAGAAAAGAAGAGCATCAGCTTTGTAGAGCAAATGGTGGAAAACGACCTCGCCGAAGGCAAAAACGCCGGACGGATACAGACGCGCTTCCCGCCAGAGCCTAACGGCTACCTGCACATAGGGCACGCCAAAGCTATCTGCATGGACTTCGGAGTGGCCGAGAAATATAACGGAGTGTGCAACCTTCGCTTCGATGACACCAACCCAAGCAAGGAGAACACCGAATACGTGGAGAACATACTCAACGACATAAAGTGGCTCGGCTTCAAGTGGGGCAACGTGTACTACGCGTCAGACTACTTCGAGAAGCTCTGGGACTTCGCCGTATGGATGATAAAGAACGGCCACGCATACGTAGACGAGCAGACCGCAGAGCAGATAGCCGAGCAGAAAGGCACGCCCACAACGCCCGGAGTGGCATCGCCATACCGCGACCGCCCCATAGAGGAGAACCTCGAACTGTTCTACAAGATGAACACTCCCGAGGCCGTAGAGGGCAGCATGGTGCTGCGTGCCAAGATAGACATGGCCAACGCCAACATGCACTTCCGCGACCCGATAATATACCGTATCATACAGATACCGCACCACCGCACGGGCACCAAGTGGCATGCCTACCCCATGTACGACTTCGCACACGGACAGAGCGACTACTTCGAGGGCGTGACCCACTCCATCTGCACACTGGAGTTCGTGCCTCACCGTCCGCTCTACGACCTGTTCATAGACTATCTGAAGGAGATGCGCGGCGAGACTGAGAACATACACGACTTCCGTCCACGCCAGATAGAGTTCAACAGGCTAAACCTCACATACACAGTGATGTCGAAGCGCAAGCTGCACACACTCGTAGACGAGCACCTCGTGGCAGGATGGGACGACCCACGCATGCCTACCCTCTGCGGCATGAGGCGCAGGGGCTACTCTCCCGAGAGCGTGCGCAACTTCATAAAGTCGATAGGCTACACCAAGTTCGACGCTCTCAACGACATGGCTCTGCTTGAGGCTGCCGTCAGGGACGACCTCAACAAGAAGGCCACACGAGTGTCGGCGGTGCTCAACCCCGTGAAGCTCGTCATCACCAACTACCCCGACGGACAGACCGAGGAGATGGAGGCCATCAACAACCCGGAGGACGAGAACGCCGGCACACACACCATCACGTTCTCAAAACACCTGTGGATAGAGCGCGACGACTTCATGGAGGATGCCCCCAAGAAGTTCTTCCGCATGACACCGGGCAAGGAGGTGCGTCTCAAGAACGCCTACATAGTGAAGTGTACGGGCTGCACCAAGGACGCTGACGGCAACATAACCGAGATACAGGCAGAGTATGACCCACTCAGCAAGAGCGGACTCGAGGGAGCCAACCGCAAGGTGAAAGGCACCCTGCACTGGGTTTCGGCCGACCACTGCCGCAAGGCTCAGGTGAGGATATACGACCGCCTGTTCAACGTGGAGAACCCCTCTGCCGATGAGCGCGACTTCCGTGAGCTCCTCAACCCCGACAGTCTGAGAACCATAGACTGCTGCTACGTGGAGCAGTATGCCGCCGAACGCAAGCCGGGCGAGTACCTGCAGTTCCAACGCATAGGCTACTTCATGGCCGACCCTGACACCACCGATGAGCAACTCGTGTTCAACAAGACGGTGGGACTCAAGGACACTTGGGCAAAACAGAACAAGTAAATGAGCAATAAGAACGACATATATAATTCAAACAAATTCAAGGAGGCCCTGAGCAGGTACAAGTCTGCTCAGGACCAGCACCAAACAGTGTTCATAGACCTTGACGACATCATCGACATAGCCGAATACTACAACGAGAGCGGAGCCTACGATGATGCCGTCAAGGCCAATGAGTACGCCCTGACGCTATACCCCGGAGCGGCAGCACCGCTCGCCATGCTCGCAAGGGCAGCCATGTTCGGCAGCAACGACATAAAGAAAGCCAAGGCATACGCCGACATGATAGACGACAAGGACGACTTGGAGTACATCTATCTGAAGGCGGAGATTATGATCATGGAGGAGAACGTTGACGGGGCCGACGCGTATCTTGAGAGCAAGATGAATGTGCTTGACGATGAGTCAGTGGATGACATGCTGCTCGATGTGCCGTTTATCTTCCTCGACTACAAGTACCCTGAGCTGGCGCAGAAGTGGCTCACGCGCTGCAACGAGACCGATGCGCCTGAATACAAGGCGGCAGAAGGAGAGATAGCCCTGCTGTTTGAGGACTACGAGAAGAGCGAGACCATCTTCAAGAAGCTGCTCGAGGATGACCCATTCTCCAGCAATCTGTGGAACAAGCTGGCCATGGCTCAGTTCAGCCTCAACCACATGTCCGACGCGATAGAGAGCTGTGAGTTTGCCCTTGCCATCAATCCCAACGACAAGGATGCGCTCATGACGAAGGCCAACAGCTTGGCATCAACGGGCAAGACCAAGGACAGTTGCCTGTTCTACAAGCGGTATATAAGGCTATGTCCCGACGAGGCACACGCCCGTATGCTCTATGGGCTATCACTAAGTGCCGAAGGACAGTACGATGATGCGCTGCAACAGTTGTATATCGCAGACAAGCAGACCGACGACAAGCAGTTGTCCGAGGACATAATAAAGGAACAGGCATACGTCCTCACGCGCCTTGACAAGCACGGAGAGGCGCTGCTCATGCTCGATAATGCCGAGAAAGCGGGACACATCACACACAATGAGCGGCTGATAACCGAGGGGTATGTGTACCTGTCCATGCATCAGGATGAATATGCCAAGGACTGTTTCATGCAGGCATTCATCAACACTAAGATGGCCCCCAATGCAAGGATAGAGGTGGCCATAGCCTACTTCGAATGCAGCAGATACCAGCAGACATACGACATACTGGTCAACACGCTGACGGATGAGGCCAAACTCTCTGACGGCTACTCCTATCTCGCTTACAGTTGCAGAATGCTTTACAGGCATGAGGAATTCATAAAATACCTCAAGAAGGCATGCGAGATAAACCCACGCGAGGCCCTCAGCGTACTCAAGGAGCTGTTTCCCGACGACTGCCAGACCGAGGACTTCGTGGCATACGCATTGAAACATGACATTTAAATTATTCTTTTTTGCATCAACAATTCAGCATTTTGCATCAACAACTCAGCATTTTGCATCAACAACTCAGCATTTTTGCATTAGCAACTATTTATTTTTGCATTAACGACTCAGCATTTTCACATCAACAACTTATTATTTTTTGCATTAACAACTCATCATTTTTCACATCAACAACATTTCATAATGAACTTTTTTACATCCCTATTGGGAAACCTCAACTACGGTACAGTATTCTTCCTCATGATGCTTGAGAGCACCGTAGTGCCCGTTCCATCTGAGCTTGTAGTGTCACCGGCCGCTTATCATGCCGCAGCCGGCAATCTGAACATACTGCTCGTCATACTGATGGCTACACTCGGTGCCGACCTCGGCGCCACCATCAACTATCTGGCGGGCCGCTATCTGGGACGGCCTATAATATACGCGTTCGCCAACAGCTGCCTGGGCAAACTTTTTCTGCTCAACCAGGAGAAGGTGATGAAGAGCGAGAAGTACTTCAACGACCATGGAGTAGCGGCTACAATCACAGGCCGTCTCATCCCCGGCATACGCCACCTCATATCCATACCGGCAGGTCTTGCCAACATGCACTACGGTAAATTCCTGCTCTACACCACCATCGGTGCCGGCGCATGGAACTGTATTCTCGCCGCACTGGGCTGGTATCTGCACACCATCGTGCCCGAGGAGCAGCTCAACGACAAGATTCTCGAATACGGAGACCACATAAAATGGGCCATCATCATAATCGTGGCACTGGCCATTGCATTCTTCGTAATAAGACACTTCATGAAAAAAAGAAGCACGAAGCACGCAGACTGACTCCTGCATCGGCCATCTTTCCACCCGTAGGCAAGCATCGGCCACATACCCATGCTTGCCTACTGACAAGAGACAACGGGGCTGGCGAAAAGGACAAAACGACAAAGCAGAATGACAAAAACAGCAAAACAGGAACACAAAACGACAAAGCTGAAAAGCAAAAAGCGATAAAACAAGAATTCAAAAGCCACAAAGCGAAAACACAAAACAGCAAAGCGTGTACACTGACACGGCATCTGCCGACTGTCAATGTACACGCTTTAACATTTCATACGCAAGCGTTTGCCCAGTCCTATTCCTCCGCAAACTGGCGTATGCGCTGCTCCTCAGACAGCTTGCAGATAAGCAACACGCCGTCCTTCTCAGCCACTACGCAGTCGTCAAGGCCCTGTATCACCACCTTCTTCTGCTGAAGCGTGTGTACGATACAGTTGTGGGTGTCATGCACTATGACCTTATCGCCTATCAGACTGTTGCCATACAGGTCGTGATGGGTGTGCATAAGCAGTGAGCTCCACGACCCGAGGTCACTCCATCCGAAGTCTGCCGGGTAGACAAATATCTCCTCAGCTTTCTCCATGATGGCGTAGTCTACCGATATACTCTCACACTCTGGGTACCGCAAGTCCACCATTTCCTGTTCCTTCTCTGTGCCATACACGTCCATCATGCCCTCAAACACCTTGCTGATGGCAGGACTGTACACACGGAAAGCGTTGACTATGGTGCTTACGCTCCATATGAATATGCCGGCATTCCAGAAGAAGTTGCTCTGCTTGACATACTTCTCCGCAGTCTGAAGGTCGGGTTTCTCACGGAATGTATCTATGCGGTATATGCCCTTGTTGCGCGGAGAACTCGAGCTGAGGTCGGCCTGTATATATCCATATCCAGTCTCGGGACGCGTGGGAGTCATGCCCAGCGTGACGATGCCGTCGGTCTCGCCAGTGAACTTCAGGCACTGTGCTATGACGCGTCTGAACTCTGCCGTGTCCTGCACTGTGGCATCACTTGGGGTCACTACAATGTTGGCCTTGGGATTGACCGACTTTATACGCCAGCTCACATAGGCTATACAAGGCGCGGTATTGCGGCGGCAAGGCTCCTGAAGGATGTGCGACTCGGGTATTTCTGGCAACTGCCGCCTCACCAACGGGGCGTACTTCTTGTTGGTCACGACCCAAACATTCTCTGGTGGGCATATACCCTCAAACCTGTCGAATGTCAACTGTATCAGCGAGCGTCCCACGCCGAGCACATCAATGAACTGTTTTGGGCATTCCTCGGTGCTCATCGGCCATATCCTGCTGCCGACACCACCTGCCATTATCACCAATTGATTGTCTGTATAAGCCATAAACCTTTCTTTTCAAATAATTATAATATCAGTGTGAACTATTAAGTCTCTGTCTCGGTGAAAGGCATAATCACCGC